>CAZPGF010000010.1:30201-43776 GCA_964586025.1 uncultured Planctomycetales bacterium | reverse complement strand
TCCACGGCGACCTTCCGCTCCCCGCCTGCGAACCCGGACCGGCGGTGAAGGCGAACGGAACGCACGCCTTGGGCGGACCGGTCGCCATCGGAGGTGCGCGCGGAGTGCGGGGCCTGAACGGTTTCCTCGTTCGTCACGGAATCAAGAACCACGGCGCGGCGCGCGGGTTCGGTCGGACGGGGAAGCGCCGCGGAGCAATCGTTCGCGGACGGACGCATCCGCTGCGTGGAGGCGGCTCTTCACCGTACCGGCCGAGGCGCCGACGATCCGGGCCGTTTCGGCGAGGGAGCAGCCCGAGAGGCGCGCGAGCACGAACACGAGCCGAAGCCGCGGGGTGAGGGCGCGGATCGCCGCGCGCAGCCGGGCGACTTCCTCGGCACGCACCAACGGATCGCCGGTCTCCGGCGCCGCCGCTCGCGACTCCTCCCCCTCGCCGGCGGACGCGGGCCGTTCGACGGCGCGCCGGCGCCGTCGAAACGCGTTCGCATTCCACGACGCGCGTCGCGCGATCGTCAGGAGCCACACCGCGACCGGCGCCGTCGGACGCCATCGCGGTGCGGCTCGCCACGCGCGCAGGAACACGTCCTGCAGCACGTCCTCGGCGTGCTGGCGATCGCCGGTCAGGTGCTGGAGCACGCCGAACAGTCGCGGCGCATGGAGCGCGTACAGCGTCGCGAAGGCGTCTTGGTCCCCGCGCCCGACGGCTTCCATCAGACGCACGTCAGCGGGATCGATGGCGCCGGCCGACTCCATGCGGCGAACTACCGTTGGTGGATCGGCAGATGGTCCAACGGAAACTGGAGGATCAGGAGGGCGGTCGCGGTCCCGTAGGCGTGCGTCGAGTCCACGTTGCTGCGCCACCATCCGATGGAGTCGGAACCGTTCGGCCCGCGGCGGACGACCTGATGGCGCAGGAGATCGTCGCGCACGCGCACGTACCAGGAGGCCCAGAGCTCGGGTTGGCGCCCGCCCACCTGATAGAGGGCCTGGGCCGCGTAGTAGCTGCCGTAGTAGAAGTAGTAGTGATCGGGCCAGTCGCGCGCCGTCTCGATGTACTGCTCCTTCATGTACTCGATCGAACGCCGCAGGCTCGGCACCTTCAGCGGTTCCAGTTGATTGGCCGCCGCGTACGCGCGGAGCGCGTCGTCGTCGTAGAGACCGGCCTGGAAGATCGTCGTGAGGGCCGCGGCGCAGAGCGCGAAACTGTCGCGATTGAAGCGCTGCGGGTCCTCCGGCTGGTACCAGAACGACCCACGCGGCTGACCGTTGATGACGACGGCGCTCTCGATCACGTACTTCAGCGCACGGCGGATCACGCGTGCCGGAACGCGAATGCCGACGTTCTGCGCGGCGCGCAACGCCACGACCTGGCACACCGTCACGCTCATATCGGAGTCCGGCGAGAGCGGCACGTAGCGCCAGCCACCGGTGGGGTTCTGCGAGCCGACGGTGAACTCGGCGGCGAGTTCGAGACGGCGGCGGATGCGATCGGAGCGGGTGATGCCGTACGTCTCCGCGAGGGCCAGCGCGGCGAGGGCGTGGCTGTACATCCTGGTGCCGTGCGCGGTGATGAAGCCGTTGCCCTGGACCTGCTCCAGCAGGAAGTCGATGCCGCGTTCGAGGCTCGCGCCGTACGGACCGCGGCCCGGGAAGTGCCCGCCCGCGAGCAGCGCGAGCACCGCCAGCGCGGTGACGCCGACGTGCGGAATGCCGTTCGACGCCTCGAACGGCGGGAACCGGACGTAGCCGTCGTTGACCTTCTTTCCGGCGTCGCTCGGCCAGGAACCGTCGGGATTCTGCAGACCGACGAGGAATCGGGTGGCCCGGTCGATCGCCTCGCGCGTGCGCGCATGGACGAGATCCAGGCCGGCCGGGACGGCGCGTCCCACGTCGACGCCGCGGTCGGCGACCGCGCGTCCCGGAAGGGCGAGCAGCGCGGCGAGGAGCAGCGCGATCGTGCGCACGAAGCGCTGCGTCCGGGGCGGCGGCATGGCGAGAGCGTACCACCCCCCCGCGCCCGCACCGGGCTCGACCGACGGTTCGGTCGCACTCAAGGGGATGATCGACCGTCGGGACATGCGGCCCCTCGACATCGGAGGGAGCAGGAGCGGTCGCTCGTCCGCCCGCTCACCGCAACACGCTGGCTTCGCGCCGCCCCGCCACGAACAGGGCGCCGTGCGATGCGAGCACGGTCAGGTGGTGCCCCGCCCCGGCGATCGCGGTGACGTCGACTCGCTGTTCGATCTCGCTCGTCGGGCCGAGCACGATGATCTCGGCAGCCGCACGGGGACGCGCACCACGCATCACGTACGCCCAGGTCCGGTCGCCCGCGCGCCCAAGGGCGGCGGCCGTCAGGACGCCCGCGTCGGTCAGGGCATGCTCTCGGATCAGCTTTCCCGACGTGCGTTCGAACGCGAGCAGGATGCCGGCGCGGGTCCTGAGGAACGGCAACAGGACCAGCCGATCCCTCTCGACGAGCAACGACGTGCCCGGGTAGGGGCGCGCATCGACGTTCTGGCCGATGAAGATGCCCGTCTCGTGAACCAGATCGCCGTCGGCGGGATCGAACGTCCGCACCCGTCCGTCCGCCGTCAGGAGGACGAGTTGCCCGTCCGGGGCGGTGGCCATCGCCGTGGGCGCAGCACCCGGCACCTCGTGGCGCCAGACCGTTCGCCCGGAGGAGAGGTCGAATCCCACCAGCGCGGTCGGCGTCGCGGCACTCGTGCGACCGGCGGCGACGAGCACGCGCCCGTCGGTCCATGGCTCGAGGAGCGAGAGCGGCGCGAGCGGCAGTTCGTGTGCGACGCGCCCGTCGGCGACGTCGAGCACGACGACGTCCTGCAGCGAGCGGTTCTCGAAGTAGCGCGTCCGTCGCAGCCACACGGACTCCGCGTTCGCGACGAGGTTCGCGGGATCGGCCCGACCGAGCGGTGTGGTCCAAAGCACGCTTCCGGTCATCGCGTCGAAAGCCCGAACGCGCAGCAGCCCGTCGCCTTGCGAGACGTTGCGTTGGGCGGTGAACACGATGCCGCCGTGGATCGCGAGCCATCGCGCCGACCCACCGAGGTCCACGCGCCAACGCTCCTCGCCGCTCATGTCGTCGAGACCGAGCAACACATCGCCCCGACTGCTCAAGACAACGACGATGCCCGGGGTCAAGGCGGCGCGAACGACCGGATCCAGCGCGACGACGAACGCCCGCTCGCCGCGTTCGAGGTCGATCGCGACGAGGGCGTCGCCGCGGTAGAGCAACGCGAGCGGGGAACGCGGCCAGGCGTCGTCGACGACCGTCTCGACGGCGATCAGCGGCGGTTCGTCGTCGGCGCGCTCGTGGAGGATTTCCTTCAACGGAGCGCCGAGCGGCCGGTCGGCTGCTCCGCTTCCGCGCCTCGCGGTGGGCCGCGGAACCTCGAACGACCAACTGGCGCCCGTCGTCTCGACGCCGTCGATGGCGAACGAAACGTCGGCGTACTCGTCGCGCAGCTGGTTGCGCGTGGCGCGCGCGGAACCGGTGGCGCCGCGCCGGGTCTCGATGCGGACCAGTTCGGCGAGGGCGGCGGCGCGATCGCGCGGATCCCGCGCCGACGAGCCGAGCGCGCGCCAGTCCTCGCTCGCCGCCGCAAGGTGGTCGGCATCCTGCCGCATCCGCGCGCGACGTCGCAAGGCCTCTTCGCGAACCAGGCTGTTCGGGTAGCGGGCGAGGACGAGATCGATCGCCTCCTCGTCGTGGGCGGCGGCGAGCAGGTCGCGGGCCGCCGCCTCGTGTCGATCGTAGAGGGATCGGCCGGCGACGGCGATCGACGCCGCGATCCGTCGCCCGGCGACCCGGCCCGCCATCTCGCCGAGCACGTCCTCCTCGGGGTCGTCGATCAGGACCGCCTGCCAGAGGTCGATCGCCGCACCGAGCGCGCCACGCGCCTCCTCGGCGTTCGCGAGCTTCAACCGGGCCCACGCGCGGATCCGAACCGGCTGCGCGCTCTCGTCGATCCACGCTTCCTCGTCGCCGTCCTCGTCGATCATCTGCTGCAGGGTCTCGCGCCAGGCTGCGGAGCCCTCGGGAACGAGGGCGAGCAGGCGCAGACGCGCAACGACTCGATCGCTGACGTGGAGCGCGGCATCCGCGGCCGATCGATAGGCCGTGATCGCCGCGTCCACCGCCCCGGTGTTCTCGTGCACCCCACCTTCTTGCAGCATCGTCGCCACGAGCCCGCGCCGCGCCGCTTCGACGGCGCCCTTCCCGGTTCGGGAACCGACCGCCTCGGCGGCCAGGAACATTTCCTTCGCGCGTCCGAGTTCGCCGCCCCGCAGGTAGAGGTCCCCCGCTTCGATGAGGAACCAGGGATCGTCGCCGCGCTCGGCGCGCTGGCGTTCGATCTGCGCGGCGATGCGGTCCCAGTCGTAGAGGCCGACGACGGACTCGCGTCCCGCGATGAGGAGCACGTCGTCACCGACGACCAGGTTGCCGGGCTCCACGCCGCGCGGCCAGGGTTCGCGTCCGCGGTAACTGCCTTCGCGCGAGATGGAGAACCGCTGCAGTCCGGCGGCGGTGGGAAGCAGCACCTCGTCGCCGACGATGGCGCCCTCCCCGATCGTGTCGCCGGGGTCGGGGTCGGGGCGTCCGTACCAACGCAGTTCGCCGGTCGCGAGTTCGAGCGCCGTGACGCCGCCTTGGCTGACGATCACGCAAGCCTCGGCCCCCTCGCCGACGACGCCGATCAGGTGGGCGACCGTGCGTCGCGTCAGCCGTTGGCGAAGCATGTGGCGCCAGACCAGGTGGCCGCTCGAACGCCGGTAGGCGGAGACGTGGTCCGCGTCCGACGGAGCGACGACGACGAGATCCCCGGCCACGATGGTGCGTGTCGGACCGAGCTGGGGGCGTCGAAGCGGTGCCTCGTACCACGCGATCACCGGCTCGATCGGCATCGTCACGTAGGACGCGACCCACCGCGCGCGGCCCGCGAGCAGGTCGATGGACGCGACGAGCCCGAGACCGGTCGTCACGAAGGCGTGGCCGTCCGCAACCGCGATCGCGCTCCCGGCCAGCTCGCGCAGGGGGTTCCCGAACAGGTTCGTCTCGCGCGAACCGTATCCGAGGCGAGCGCGCCACAGCAGACGCCCGGTGGACAGGTCGAACCCGACGACGGAGAGGTTGTGGGTCTGCAGGAAGTGATCGACGAGCGCGACCACGATGCCCTCGGAGACCGCGACCGGGGCCACCACCGAGGCTTCGCGCAGCCAATCGGGATCGTCGTCGCGCGCGCCCGCCATCCATCCGACCTCGCCGGTCGTGCGGTCGAGGGCGACCACGCGGCGGCGCGGCAGGTAGGTCGAAAGCGGAATGCCGCCGATCTGCTCCGGGTAGTAGCGGTACGGAACCTCGACCGTGGCGACCACGAGGTCGCCGGCGACGACGGGGGCGAACGCGCGATCGAGCGCGGTGCGCCCGTCCAACTCGGCGTCGACGCGGGTCAGGCGGGAATCGGAGGACTTGTCGTAGCGCCAGAGCGGACGCCCGCTCGACAGGTCCAACGCGACCACCATGCGTCCGTCGGACACGAAAGCGGTTCTTCCGTCGAGCACCGGAACGATCGGACAGCTGGCGTCGAGCAGGTGGCGGAAGTGCTGTGGCGTCGGATCGGGGCGGCCGTCGGGGAACGGCGTTGGATCGAGCTTGCGCGCCGAGCGGGGAAACCCCGCGGTCCAGCGCGGCGCGGGCAGCGCGGACCACGTCGTGGCCGTTCCGCCTCGTCGCGACATGTCGCCGCCCCAGCCATGGGGGACGGCGTGCAGACCAGCCACCGTGAGACCCTCCGAGCGCAGCCGCAGGAGGGCGGGATCGGCAGGCGCGAAGCGCAAGCCGTCTGCGGCGAAGCGCGCCGCTTCACGACCGCGCCCCGCCTCCAACGCGAGTTCGGCGAGCACGCGCGTCGCCCGCGCGCCGTACCGCGACGCTCCGTAACGCCGCGCGATGTCCTCCAGAGCCACCCAATCGCCGCGCTTCCATGCGGCCTCCATCGCCGGCTCCGCGCTGGGCTGCACCAGGTGGTCGTAGGCGGCGGACTGGGCGGGCGTCAGCGACGCCAGCATCTCCGCGGCGACCTCGGCGGCGCTGCGCCACAGCAACGCATGGGCGCTGGCCGCCTCCGGCACACGCGCGTAGTCGTCGGACATGGTGTCCAGGATCCGCTGCAGCGAACGGAGGCCCAGCGTCGTCTCGTTGCGGGCAAGGGAGGCGCGCGCCTCCTCCAGCGCGTTGCGTGCCGCGACCGTGTCCGGGACCTGGAACATCTTCGGGTCTTCGAAGGGATCCTCGTCCGGTGCGGCGCCGACATGTGAAGCGAGGACCGCGCACCAGATGAGCCCGAGGGCGAGGACTACGAGACGCATCGCGACGGGATCACACCAGATGCCAACGCTTGCGCAGCGCCCACTCGATCGCGAGCAGCACCACGATCGCCAGCAGCACCGGCAGGCGATCCCACAGCGGGACCTCGCGTCGATCCAGCACCCGCTCGCGGGGGCGAGCCGGCATGGCCGCGACGGCCTGCGCGACCTCGTCCAGCGCGAGCACCTTGGCCGTCGCCTCCCGCCCGGGGTTCGTGGCCCGCGCGACGTCGAGCAGCGTGCGATGGTCGGGGACGCGCAACACGTCCTCCTTGGCGCGGAAGTTCACCTCGAAGCGCTTCTCGGCGCGCTCGGTCGTGCGACGCCCGCCGGTCGTCTCCTCGCGGTCGATCGTGATCCGCACCGTGCCGGGCCGTGTCAGCGGCAGCGACAGGCGGTACATCCCCTCGGCGCCCTCGTCTCGCAGGCTGACCGGTCGTTGATCGCCTTCGAGGAGCGTGTCGGCGGACTCGTCGCCCGCACCGAGCCACTCGACGCGCACCCCGTCGAGCGCCGGCGCGGTCAGCGGCTCGAAGCGGGGGTCGAGCGCGCGGATCGTGATCGTCGCGGTCTGCCCGACGAAGTACTCGTCCTCGTCGGTGAAGATCTTGTAGCGCTTGTTGCCACCGAGCAGCCGGTAGGTGGCCAGATCGCGCAGGATCTGCTCCCAGAACGGCCCGAACACCGCGTCGCGCAGTCCGCGCCGAAGTCGCGAGGTGTTGTCGATCGAGGACCAGAACACGCGCCCACGACCGAACGGCATCGTCGCGAAGACGACGAGGGGCTGGCCGCGACGATCCATGAGGTCGGCACGGCCCTCGGCTTGGACGCGCGCGAGCGCCGTCGCTCCGGGGCGCAGCCCGCCGGTCGCTCGATAGAGCCACCACCACGACCATTCCGAAGAGAGGCGATCCTGCCCGGCCCAGGTCGTCGCGATCTCCTCGGGCGTCGGAACGCGTCCCGACTTGCCCGGAATCACGCCGTAGGCCGGGTGCACGACGCCCGCCGGCGTCAGGTGGATCCGAAACTCCTGGTGGAACGTCTGGGACGCCCGGCGGTCGGGCGTGCTGGCGTTGATCGGCAGAAGCGGTGCGAGCGGGGTCTCCAACAGTTCGAGCGGGTTGCGGTAATCGACGCCGGCTTGCAGCACGAGGCCGCCGCCTTCGGCGACGAACGACACGAGTTGCTCCAGCAGCGCGTGGCTCGCCGCGCGTCCGGCCGGGTCGAGGCGCGTCCAGTCGATGTCGCCCAGGATGATCACGTCGTACGAGAAGAGCTCCGCGCGCGTGCGCGGGAACGCCTTGATCGGCGTCTCCCCCACGCTCGCCGGCTGCGGGTAACTCGGGTCGGCGCTCTGCAGGAGGACGTGGACCTGGTAACGGCTGCGCGCCTCGTCACGCCCGCGCGCGATGCGCGCATCCGGCTCGCGCGTGAGGTAGGTGGAGAGGAAGCGCCAGTCGTACCGAGGGTGGTTGTCGACGTAGAGCACGCGAATGCGCTGATCGACGACGCGGATCTCGTGGGTGCGCGCGTCGTCGTCGGGCACGTTGTCGTCGGCGCGGTCGGCGGGATCGGAGAGCCGCGCGGTGAGACGCACCTGGTAGGTGCCGGCATGGTCGAAGGGCAGACGCAGGCGCACCGGGGCGCCCGCCTCGTCCTCGGGCGGCAGCGCGTCGATGTGGATCGACCGGGCGGCATCCCACCCGGCGCGCAGGGCATACGGTCGCGGCTCGATCGGGCGTCCCTCGTCATCGGCGACCTGGACGACGTCGACGTCGACGTCGACGGGGCTCTGCGCGAACCCGGTGTGGCGAACGGTCGATTCGAACAGCACCTCGTCGCGTACGAGGACCACGTCACCCGCGCGCACGCGTTCGATCCAGACGTTGCGCCCCGTGGCGGGGTTGCCCAGCCCGACGGGGACGACCCGAAGGTCGCCTTCGAGCCCGTCGAGCGCCGCCAGCGCCTGCTGGGGCGGGTCGTCCTCGCTCGTGTCGCGACCGTCGCTGAACAGCAGCACGCCCGCGAGATCCTGGTCCTGGCGTCGGGCGAACTCGTGGGCGACTCGCCGCAGCACGGCACCGAGGCGGGTGCGCCCCCCGTCCATCTCGAGGCCGCCGATCTGCTCGACGAGGGACGGCAGGACATCCTGGTCGTTCCGCGTCGAGCCGAGCGATCGCCAGTCCGCGTCGAACGCGAACACGTCGACCAGGAAGCGATCGGACCACGCGCGAAGGAGGGCGCCCTCGTCCGCGGCGAGCAGACCCTTGAGGAGTTCGCCGCGGGTCGGCATCGACGGATCGGCGGCGCGCGCCGCGAACGGCGCGAGACGCTCCGTCACGGCCGGGGGATAGCCGTCCCGGACGTTCATGCTCGCGCTGGTGTCCACGAGGACGACCAGGTGCGCCTTCTCCTCGGCGGTCGTCGTGACCTCGCGATACGGCGACGCGAGGACGAGAAGCAGCGCGAGGAGACTCGCGGTGCGCAACGCCGCGAGCAGCGACTTGCCGCCGCGCGGTGCGCTGCCCTGCTCGCGAGCGATGAGCGCCCGAACGCCGAGCGCGACCGCCGCGACGATCACCACGAGGAGCCATCCCGGCGGAAGGTTCTCGAAGCGGAGCGGTCCCTCCGTGGTGCGGGTCGCCGCCACAGCGAGTGCGCCGACCGGGACGTACGCGGGGATCATGGGCCCTCCGTCGCGACCATGCGCGCACGCCCGAACACGAGCGCGAGAACGCTCTCGACGACGAGCAACAGGAGCAGCAGCCAGAGCAGCGGCCGGGTGATCTCGCCGCGCCGCGCCTCCTCGCCGGCATCCTCGTCGCGCGCGACGCTGTCCAGCACCTCGACCTTCAAACCTTCGGGCAGCGCGCGAGAGAGCGTCTCGGCGCGCAGCGCCGTGAGGGAGCCTTCGCGTGGCGCGGCGACGATCGCGAACGGCTCTTCGGCGTGGACCGCCTCGCCGTCCGCTCCGCGCGTCTCGTACGAGAGCGTCCAGATGCCGGCGGTGCCGAGTGCATCGTGCACGACCTCCGCGTAGACCTCGTTGCCGGGGATGTCGCGCTGGGTCGGCGAGATCTGCCGGCCCCCGGGGACCGTCAGGCGCACCTGGGTGGCGAGGCGCGGCACGCGGGCGCGCAGCCGCCCACCGATCTCGAGGCCGCGAGGCGCTTCGCGACGCGTCGCGAGCCAGTGGCCGGCCGTCTCGAGCAGGATCGGTCGGAAGAACACCGCCTCGCCGAGCCAGCCGTTGTCGAGGCTCGTCGAGACCCACAGCGTCCGACCCTCGCCGAAAGTGCCCGCGACGATCGCGGCGACGCCGTCCTCGTAGCGCATGACCACCTCGCCCGATCCCGCCGGCGCGATGTCGCCGCCGTCCGGAGCCGGCACCTCGTCGGGACGTCCCGGCGAGGGCGGCGCGCGAAATCCCATTCGTCCCCAGATCCGGGGCGGCACCGAAGCGATCCACCCCTCCGCCGACGGATCGACGAAGGGACGCGCGACGGGATGTGCCCCCTCCCGCGACTCGAGATCGAGATCGAAGGACTTCGCACCGTCCGCGCCGCGCTCTCGCTCTTCGACCGGGCCGAGCGGAACCGGGAGGAGGCGGGCCTCGGGATCCTCCCCAAAGAACGGCTCGTTCCATGCCGCGGGGTCGGCGGCCTGATCGCCCACGAACACGAGCAGACCGCCGCCTTCGCGAACGAACTCGCGCAGTTCGGTCAGCGTGCGCGGATCGCGCGGCGCCGCGTTGGCGAGCACGACGAAGTCGACCGCCTCGGCGGCGCGTTCGCGCAGGGCGCGCAGGAAGTCGCTCTCGGTGCGCACGCCGCGATAGGCGAAGAACCACGGCAATTCGGGACCGAAGTCGGCCGCCGAACGCCCCGTCGGCATCTCGCCTTCGTACACCCCGCGCAGGTAGTCCTCGGCGGACTCCGCGATCTCGGAGCGACTCGTCTCGGCCCATGCGAGCACGCGAATCCGCGAGCGCACGTGCACGACCGCCGCGCGCTCGCTGTCGATCCCGAGCACGTCGCGGCCGGGGTCGTCGGCGGGCGGCACGACGACGACGCGGAAGCGACGCCAGCCAGCGTCCTGCATCGCGGACGCCGGGATGTCCACGAAGACGACCTGGCGCCCCGGCGTCGGGCGATCCGCGCCGATGCTGGCCCCCGGAAGTTCGGGCACGCGCACGATGCGACGCGATGCGTCGCCGTCGGGGGCGACCTCGAGCGTCGCACCGACGACGGGCGAGGCACCGTGGTTGGCGACGGCGACCTCGAGTCGCAGCGGACGGCCCGCGAATGCCTCTTCTCCGGCGACGAGCGAGATCGACTCGACGGCGAGGTTGTCGCGCTCCGTGCCGCCGAGGTTGACGATCCGGACGCGCGCCGGCGCGCGCAGGACCTCCTCGATGGCGGCCAGCAGCGGCGCGCGACCGCGGCTGCCTCCCTCCTCGACGTCGGCGAGCCAGTCGATGGCCTGGAAGTCGGTCAGGATGTAGACCTCGCGCGCGGGGTCCTCGGGAACGAACTGTTCGCGCACACGCTCCAGAGCCGACGCCCACGGCGCCGGCGCATGGCGCGGATGGAGCGAGGCGATCGCCTCGCGAGCGCGCGCGACCGCCTCGCCGCCGACCGACCGAGGTCGCAGGACGTAGGGCGTCACGCCCGCGTCGTCGAGTTCGTCGGGATCGTTCGTCGCGACGACCGCCAGCGCGTCCTCGGGTCCGAGCGTGTCGAGCAGCCGACCGACCTCCTGCTGGATGCGCTCGGCGACGGAGCGCGCGTCCACCTTCGCCAGGGTGCTCGCGGAGTTGTCGACGAGGATCGTCACGGCACGTCGGCCGCCGACCAGACCTGCGAGGGCGGAGTCCGTCAGGACGGGGCGCGACAGCGCGAGCCCGAGCAGGGCGACCGCCGCCATCCTGAGGAGCAGGAGCAGCCAGTGCTCCATCTGCAGACGACGCTTGTGCCGGCGCATCGCCGCGAGCAACCAGTCCATCGCCGCCCAGCGGCGCGGTCGGACGCGACGGCGGTTCAGCAGGTGGATGATGAGAGGGATCGCCGCGAGGCCGAGTCCCGCCCACAACAAGGCCGGATGCATCAGGAACGAGAGGGGACTCACTTCCGCTCCAGGCCGCGCGCGGCGCGCTTCGCGAGGTACGCGGCGAGGACGACGCCGAGTTCCTGATGCGTGTCGAGTTCGACGAGGTCGATGCGATTGGCCACGCAGACGCGGCGCAGGCGGCGGCGGAAGCCCTCGACCTCCTCGAGGTAGGCGGCGCGAAGCGCGGCCGGATCGGCGATTCGGTGGGGGAGGCCTTCGAGCCCTTCGAAGCGCGTCAGGCGCTGGAACGGGAACGTGACCTCGTCGCGTGCGAGGACGTGGAACAACAGCACCTCATGGCCGCGGTGGCGGAGGTGCTTCAGACCGGCGAGGGCCTCCTCCTCGTCGCCGAAGAGATCGCTGAACAACACGATCAGCCCGCGACGGCGCACCGCCTCGGCGATCTCGCGCAGGCTCCGCCCGAGACCGGTCGTCCCGGTCGGGCTCGCCCGCTCCAACTCACGCAGGACGCTGCGCAGATGCGCCTCGTTCGACTGCGCCGGGAGCGTCATGCGGATGCGGTCGTCGAACAGGATCAGTCCGGCCGCGTCGCGTTGGCGCGTCACCAGGTAGGCGAGGGCCGCGGCGGCCCACGTCGAGTAGGCGAGCTTCGACGGGAGGCGACCCTCCCGGTCGTCGTAGGCCATCGACTCGCTGACGTCCACGGCGAGCCACGCTTCGAGGTTCGTCTCTTCCTCGTAGCGCTTGATGTGGAGGCGGTCGGTCTTGCCGAACACCTTCCAGTCGAGGAAACGGACGTCGTCGCCTGGGACGTACTCGCGGTGCTCGGCGAACTCGACCGAGAAGCCGCGGAACGGACTGCGGTGCAGCCCGCTGACGTAGCCCTCGACGATGTGGCGCGCCTTGAGTTCGAGCCCGGCGATCCGGTCGACGACCTCAGGCCTCAAGGACGTTCGGGAGTCGGTCGTCACGCAACGCCTCGCTGTCGTTGGCCGGGATCGTCGCCAGGAGCTCGTCGATCAGCCGATCGCTGGTCCATCCCTCCGCCTGAGCACCGTAGTTCAGGAGGACGCGATGACGCAGCACCGGCTTGGCGACGGCGCGCACGTCCTCGGTCGCCACGTGGGCGCGTCCGCGCAAGAGCGCGCGCGCCTTCGCAGCGAGGATCATGAACTGGCTCGCGCGGGGACCCGCGCCCCAGGCGACGCGCTGCTTCACGAGCGGGTGCGCGTCGGGCTGGTCCTGGCGGGTGCCGCGCACGAGGCGGAGCACGTAGCGCACGACCGGGTCGGCGACGGGGACCTCCCGCACGGCGGCCTGGATGCGCAGGATGTCCTCGCCCGAGAGGACGCCGTCGACGTGTCCGTCCACGCCGCGGGTCGTCATCTCGACGATCTTCATCTCCTCGTCGAGCGACGGGTAGTCCACGCGGACGAGGAAGAGGAATCGGTCGAGCTGCGCCTCCGGCAGGGGGTAGGTGCCTTCCTGCTCGATCGGGTTCTGCGTCGCCAGGACGAAGAACGGCTGGTCGAGCGTGTGCTTCGTGCCGCCGACGGTGACCTGCCGCTCCTGCATGGCCTCGAGCAGCGCGGCCTGCGTCTTCGGAGGCGTGCGGTTGATCTCGTCGGCGAGGATCACGTTCGCGAAGAGCGGTCCGCGGATGAACTTGAAGGCGCGCTGACCGGTGGTGCGGTCCTCCTGGATCACCTCGGTACCGGTGATGTCGGCGGGCATCAGGTCGGGCGTGAACTGGATCCGGTTGAACGAGAGGTGCAACGACCGGGCGACGGTGCTGATCAGCAGCGTCTTCGCGAGGCCCGGCACGCCGACGAGCAGGCAGTGACCGCGCGCGAAGATCGAGATCAACAACTGCTCGATGACCTCGTCGAGGCCGACGATGACCTTCGACAACTCCCGCCGGACCCGATCGCAGGCGTCACGAACGCCGGCGACGTCGATGGGGGCCGGGTGCGTCTGCGACGCGGTCATGGGCAAGATGAGCTACCCGCCCGGGCTGATTCGCTACGATACCGAGAACGGGACGCAGAACAGGTGGAGCCGGGCACAGCTCTGGCGACGGGTGCTCCGGCCACGGGTGCTGGTCTATACCGCCGTCCTGCT
>CAZPGF010000010.1:0-30191 GCA_964586025.1 uncultured Planctomycetales bacterium | reverse complement strand
TGCGTCTGCGAGTCGGTCATGGGGTTCGTCCTCCCGGGGGCGAGGTCGCATTGAAGCACGGCGCGAGGGCGCGTCCCCTCACGGCCGCGGGCGCCAGCACGCGATCGTCGTGGCGCTGACCGCGAGGACGCCCCCGCCCGGAATCGGAACGAGATTGCCGTAGGGAAGTGTCGGCTCGTCCCAGGCCGCCGCGGCGGGGACGGCGTCGCCGGCGTGGAGCGCAACGCGGCGACCGTCGTCGCGGCGGAAGCGGACGATGCCCTCGCGCGTGGGGACGAGGAGTTCGTTCGCGGTGAGCAACGCATCGCCGTACGGGCGCGTGCCGAGAGCGAGTCCCGCCATCGCCTGCCAGACGACGCGACCGGTGACGAGGTCGCGCGCGACCGCCAGGGGACCCGGCACCTCACCGGTGTCGAGACCCTGACCGACCGTCACGAGCCACGGCGCGACGTCGGTCCCCGTGCCCGGCACGAGGCCGACGATCGACTCCGGATGGAAGTCCACGTGGTCGCGTCGTCGATCGATCGCCAACGACAGGAGTTCGCGCTCGGGACCGATGGGACGATCGAAGAACACGAGCACGTCGTGGCCGTCGGTCGGTGCGATCGCGCATCGCTCGAGCGCGAGCCGCGGCGGCTCGTTGGCGAAGCCGATGCTGCGCGGTTCGAGGGTGTCGGCGCGGCGACGTCCGCGCGACGCACGATCCACTTCGACGTCGCGGTCGTAGCGCCACGCCCACAGCACGCGTCCGTCGCGCGCGGAGACCGCCACGACCAGCCCCAGGGCGGTACCGAACACGATGCGTCCGGCGGCGGCGGCCGGTGCGGTCGGCATCAGTTCGTCCTCGCGCCCCGGACGCACCGCGGTGCCCGAGCCGACGTGGGTGCGACGCCGTACGGCGCCGGTCCACGGGTCGAGCGCGACGAGCCACGATTCGACGCGATCGCGGCTCGTCGCGGCGGGCAGGACGCCGGCCATCCACACGAGGCCGCGATAGAGAAGGGGTGCGCCGTAGAGCCGAGGGTGGGAATCGGGTCCGTCGTCATCGACCTCGCCCAGCCCGCCCCCGGCCGCCCACAGCGGTTCGAGACCCTGGCCGGTCAGGAGGAACGCCTCGACGTGGTCGTATCGCTCCTCTCTCTCCTCGCCGAGTGCGAAGAACGGTCGCCCGTCGGGCACCGCCGCGAACACGAGCCAGGCCGGTCGTCCGTCCGGCGTGCGGGTCGCCTCGACGGAGAGCGCGTGCCCTTCGATCCATCCCGTCCGGTTGCGCCGATCGATGGGCGTGTCCTGACCATGCTCGACGACTCCTTGGAACGGGTACTCGAATCGACGACGCCCATCCTTCAGGTCGAAGCCACGGAGAGCGAAGCCGTCCGAGACGAGGGCGAGGCCGCTGCCGCCGAACTCCGGGACCACGACCGCGCGCGGCGGGAGGAACGTGCTCGGCGCGCGGGGGCCGAAATCGGCGGGGTCCGCGCTGTCCGCGAGGGGCTTCCCGCCGTCGCTCGGCGCCAGCACCCACGCGAGTTCGAGGGTGGGGGCGATGTCGGGAGCGACGCCGGCACGAGAGGCGTGCCCGCCGGTGGTCGTCCACGCCGTCGCCGTCGGAGGGGCCGTGACGGCGCCGAGCGGCAGCGCGGTGATGCCGCGATCCGGCGCCGTGCGGCGCGCGGCGCGGCGTGCGAGCCCCGCGCGCACCGTCTCGACGTCCGCCGGGAGGCGAGCGAGCGCCCGCGCGTGACGGTCGATCCGCGCCTCTCGCCATGGGGCCAGCGCGTCCTCGCCCTCGTTGCTCGTGGCCTCGAGATCCTCGAGGGCCTGGCACCACTCGAGGGCCTCGTCGGGATCGCCCGCCTCGAGGGCGAGATCGGCGAGCAGGAGCGCGGCACGCCGCCCGGAGGGAAGGGGCAGGAATCGCGTCGCGACGTCCGCGAGCGAGTCGCGATCGGCGGCGGAGATCGCGCGGTCGAGCAGCCGCAAGGCGGTGGCCCCGTACTCCGTCGTGTAGGCCCCGAGGAGCGCGGCGCCGGCCGCGCCGATGCGGTGCCGGGCGACGAGGAACGCCCCCTCGTAGGACGCGGTGCCGTGGATCGGGAGCACGTAGGGCGCCGCTTCCCGGGGAGAGCCGGTGCGCACCACGGCGTCCACGATCGACTGGTAGAGACGCGAAGCCTCGGCGAGGCGGCCGCCGGAGGTCGCACGTTCCGCATCGCGGATCGCCGTCAGGACCCACTCCTCGGCCGAGTGCAGGTCGCTGAAGTTCTGCTGGGGTGCGGGGCCGGGCGCCGGGTTCGGTGCCGCGCCGCCGTCTCCGCTCGCGCCCGGGGCGGAAGCCAAGCCGGCGAGCAGGAGGCCGACGACCATGACGAGAAGGTGGGGGGGACGCGGCACGTCGGGATTCTGGCACGGGCGAGGCCGGATCGCGTGGGCCACCTACACTCCGCCCGCCGCCGCGGCCGCCGCGGGGGGAGGCTCGTGCATGCCGAACGATCGTCGGATCCGCACCGTCGAGGCCCTGGAGGTGCTCGACAGCCGGGGGAACCCGACGGTCGAGGTGACCGTGCGCCTCCACGGCGGCGCATGGGGCGGGGCCCGTGTGCCGAGCGGAGCGAGCACCGGGGCGCACGAGGCGCTGGAGTTGAGGGACGGCGGGCCTCGATACCGCGGGCGGGGCGTGCGCCGGGCCGTCGCGAACGCGGAGGGTGAACTCGCCGCCGCGGTACGCGGGCTCGATGCGGCCGAGACCGAGCGCGTCGATGCGGCTCTCCGTGCGGCCGACGGAACGCCCGCGCTCGGCCGGCTCGGCGCCAACGCGGTGCTCGGCGTGTCGCTCGCCGCGGCTCATGCCGCGGCCGCCGCGCTGGGTCGATCGCTGTTCGAGCACGTGGGTGCGCTCGCGGGGGAGCGGGCGCCGCGACTCCCCGTGCCGCTGCTCAACGTGTTGAACGGCGGCGCGCACGCGGACAACGGGCTCGACGTGCAGGAGTTCATGCTCGCGCCGATCGGTTTCGAGACGTTCTCGGACGCGCTGCGCGCCGGTGTCGAGACCTTCCATGCGCTCCGTGCGCTGTTGCTCGAGCGCGGCCTGTCGGTCGCCGTCGGCGACGAGGGCGGCTTCGCGCCGCGCATGAAGTCGAACGAGGAAGCGATCGACGCCGTCGCGGCCGCGATCGAGCGCGCGGGGTACCGCCCGGGAGAGCAGATCGCCCTCGCGCTGGACGTCGCGGCGACCGAACTCGTCGCGCCGGGCGGGTACCGATTCGACGGCGCGGTCGTCCCCGGGGAGGCGCTCGTCGATCGATACGCAAGTTGGGCGGCGCGCTTTCCGATCCATTCGATCGAGGACGGTCTCGGCGAGGACGACTGGGCGGGCTGGAGGCGATTGACCGAGGCGCTCGGCTCCACGACGCAACTCGTCGGGGACGACCTCTTCGTCACCGATCCGGCGCGGCTCGCGCGCGGGATCGAGTCTGGAGTCGCGAACGCGGTGCTCGTCAAGCCCAACCAGATCGGCACGCTCTCCGCTACGCTCGCGTGCGTGCGCGACGCGCATCGCGAGGGCTACGCGGCGGTGATGAGCCATCGCTCCGGCGAGACCGAGGACGCGACGATCGCCGATCTTTCGGTCGCGCTCGCGACGGGTCAGATCAAGACGGGCGCGCCGTGCCGCGGCGAGCGCACCGCGAAGTACAACCGCCTCCTGCGCATCGAGGCCGAGGCGACGCGTTCCCACGCGCCCCTCCCGTTCGGCCTGCGCCTTCGCGAGACGAGGGCATGATCGGCCGATGGCGGCGACGCGCGCCCACGCCGAACTCCATCCGACGCGGGACGCGGCGCCGCCCCTCGGTCGGGCGGTGCCGCTACTCGCCGTCCTCGGCCTGTTCATCCTGTTGTTCGCAACGCTGCCAGCGATCACCGAACATCGCCGTCTGTTGACCGATCACGCGCGACTGCTTCGCGAGACCGAGGCGGTCGAGGCCCGCCTCGAACGGTGGCGTCGAGAGACCCGTGACGCGCAGACGCTCGGCTATCTGCGCCTCGCCGAATCGAAGCGCCTCGCCTGGAACGGCCGTCAGTACCTCGCCCGCCGCGACGCGGCCCTGGGCGGGCGCTGACCTCGGGGGCGCGGGCATCCCAGCGGCCCGGGTGGGCCTACGATGAGGGAATGCCGCCGCTACGACCGCTCTCCCGACCCCGTCGCCCGCTGACGACGATCCACGTCCTGCCGACGCTCGTCACCGCGGGAAACCTCGTCGCCGGGGTCCTCGCGCTGACCTACCTGGCGCAGGTCGATCGCGCCGCGCCGCTCGACGATCCGCTCTTCGTGAAGGCCGCGTGGCTGATCTTCGTCGGCATGTTCTGCGATGCGGCCGACGGGCGCATCGCGCGGCTGACCCGGACGGCGTCGCCGTTCGGTGCCCAACTCGACAGTCTCGCCGACATCGTCACCTTCGGCGCGGCGCCCGCCCTCTTGGGGCGCGCCGTGCTCGATGCCTCGTTCCCGGGCGTGCCGGGGAAGCTCCTGTTCGGACTCAGCGTGATCTACGTCGTCGGCGCGGCGCTCCGACTCGCCCGCTACAACGTGGAGGCGGGGCGTCACGAGGGCACCCACGCGACGCGCACGTTCACGGGACTTCCGACGCCGGCCGCGGCCGGGGTCGTCGCGAGTCTCGCCCTGGTCCAGCGCGAACTCGGGCCGACGGCGATCGCGTTCCTCTTCCTCGGTGTCCTGCCGCTGCTCGGCTTCCTGATGATCAGTCGGCTGCCGTACGTCCACGTCGTCAACCGCACGCTCGACGGGCGGCGCCCGCTCGCGAGCATCATCGTGCTCGTCGTCGCGGTGTTCTGCGCGATCGTCTTCTTCGTCGAGACGGTCGCCGTCGCGTTCCTCGGCTACGCGCTCTCCGGCATCGGCGTCGGCTTCGTGTATCGCGTGACCGGCCGTCGCGAGTGGGACGGAGACGAAGAGGATCTGCTCGACGCTGAGTCGGACGGAGAGACCGAGACGACCGACGCCGCCCCGCTCGGCGACGACGGAGACCGCCTCGGGAGCGCGTCGTGACGATGCGCGCGACGGCGTTCGTCGCCCTCGGCGCGGACGAAGCGGAACCGGACGCGCGCATCGAGTCCGCTCTCGTCGCGCTCGACGGACTCGCCGCCACCCGGGTCGCCGCCGTCGCGCGTCGCCGTCGCACCCCTTACCTCGACGCGTCGGGACGTCGCGTCCCCGACCGTCCGCCGGTGACGAACACCGTCGCGGAGTTGGCGACCGGACTCGATCCCGCGGAACTCCTCCACGCGATGCAGCGCATCGAAGCGGAGGCCGGGCGCGTGCGCGACGGTCGCGCGTCGCGCGCGCTCGACCTCGACCTGCTCGCCTTCGACGGGTTGCGGCGCGCGAACGATCCGATCCTGCCGCATCCCCGCGCGCTCGCACGCGGGTTCGTGCTCGGGCCGTGGGCGGAAATCGCGCCGCTCGCGCGGGTGCCCGCGCCGGACGGCGGCGAGGTCGCCGTCGCGACCGCCGCCGCGCGCCTCCTGGCGCGGGATCCCGAGGCGTTCGGCGGTCACGAGACGATCGACGCTCCGGCGCTGCCGCCGCGCCGTCGAGAGGTCGCGATCTTGCGCGATCGCCCCGCGCTCGACGCGTGGCGAACCGCCGCCCGCGGCTCCGTCGCGATGGTCCCGACGATGGGCGCGCTCCACGACGGTCATGCCTCTCTCGTAACGCGCGCGGGCGCGCTCGCCGAGAACGTCGTGGCGACGCTGTTCGTCAATCCGCTGCAGTTCGGTGCGGGGGAGGATCTCGCGAGGTATCCGCGCACGTTCGACGAGGACATCGCGGTGCTCGAGCGGGCCGGCGCGGATGCCGTCTACGCGCCCGCCCCCGAGGAGCTGTACGGCGCCGACTTCGGCACGACGGTGGTGCCGGACGATCGCGCCGACAGCTTCGAGGGCAGCGTTCGTCCCGGGCACTTCCGCGGCGTGTTGACGGTCGTGCTGAAGCTCTGGATGCGGTGCCGTCCCGACGTCTCGCTGTTCGCGTGGAAGGACGCGCAGCAACTCGCGCTGGTGCGTCGGATGGTCGCCGATCTCGACCTGCCGGGGCGGGTCGTCGCGTGCGCGACGCGTCATGCGGCGGACGGACTCGCCCTGTCGTCGCGCAACCGCTACCTTTCACCCGAGGCGCGGCGACGCGCGTCCCGGTTTCCCGCCGCGCTCGAGGCCGCCGCAACGCGTTTCGCGCGCGGTGCACGTCGCGACGAGACGCTCTTCGAGTTGCGCAACGCGCTGCGCGCGTCGGGCCTCGCACCGGATTACGCCGATCTGGTCGATCCGGTGCGCTTCACCCCCGTCGAGATCGGCCCGGAGCCCGTGCTGCTGATCGCGGCGGTGCGCGTGGACGGGACGCGCCTGCTCGACAACCGGTTCGTTGCCGACGGCAGCCGCGTGCCGGCCGCGGAAGTGCGATGAGGCTCCTCGCGTGGATCGCGGCGTGGTGCGCGACGGCCTTGGCCTTGGGCGAAGGGGCCTCGGCGAAGTCGGCACCGTCTGCCGAGACGGTCGCGCGCTATCTCGCCGACCGCGATCCTCGGGCCCTGGACGCCACGCTCGAGGAGGCGGGATTCCCGCCGGGCGCGCCCTCGCGCGTGCTCGCGCGGCTCGCGGCGCACGGCCTCGACGCGACCACGCGGGAGATCCTCGCCGACCCGCTCGCCGCGAGCCCGGTCGCGCGAGCGGTCGCGGCGCTGCACGAACTCGACCTGCGCGGCGCCTGCGCCGCGGTGCGCTGCGGCGAGGAGACGGCGGGCGATGTCGCGGCCTCGTGGCTTGGCGCGCTGCTGCTCGCGCGCCGCGGCGACGACAGCGGCGCGATCGGTCGAATCCTCGGCCCGATCGAGGTGCGGACCGACGCCGACCGCTACCGACTGGCCCTGCTCGCCGACGCCCTGCCCGCCCCGGAGCGCGCGATGCTCGCCGGCTGCGTGCGTCGCGCGCTTTTCCGGGCCGCGGAGCGAGGACGGGTGGCGGCCATCGAGGGGTTGCGACTCGGCATCGTCACGATCGATCCGTCGTGGGGCGCGGAGGTTGACGTCGCGGCCGTTCGCGCGGTGCGTCGCGCCGGGCGCGCGGACCTCGCGCGCGCCATGCTCGATCGCCTGCCCCGTGACGACCCCGCGCTCGATCTCGAACGCGTCCTGCTCGACGGAGGATCGAGCGGGTCGAGCCGTCTTGCGAGTCACCACCGCGCGCCGGTGCTCGGTCCCATCCTCGTCGCCCTCGCGCGCGGCGCCGAGGCGCCCGCCGCATGGCGCACGCGGGAGCCGCTCGCCCACGCGACGGGCATCCGTCACGACGCGATCCTGATCGCCCGTCTCTGCCGCCGTCACGGCGTCGATTCGAGCGCGGAGCAGGTGATGCGCGCCGCGGAGCGCGACGGCGCGACGGCCTCGCGCGCCGCCTGGGCCACCGCCCACCTGGCTCTGCAGAACCTCGCCCTTCTGCACGGCGCCGACGACGAATCGCTCGCGCGCGATCTCGCGGCGCGCGGCGTGCCGTTCCTCCTGTGGCGGATCGAGCGCGTCGGCGTCACGTACCGGGAGCGGGCCGTGCTCGTCCTCGGTCGCGATGCGCAGAGCGGGACGTGGTGGATCGACGAGCCGGACCTCGAACGTCCCGACGTGTTGTCCCCCGACGCCGTGGCGAAGGGCCGGTTCGTCGCGGTCGCGCGCCGCGACGACGCGCATGGCTTCCTGGCGTTGCGCGCGCGGCCGGGCGCGATGCTCGGTTCGAGACTCGAAGCGGTCCGCGCCCGCGCCGACGCGGGCGACCGGTCGGCCGCACGCGCGTTGCTCGCCGACGCGGGGACGAGCCCCGTCGCGGCCCTGGCGCGGGGCCTCCTGGCGTACGAGGAGGTGCTCGCCGAACCCGCGCTCGAAGGGTGGGCGGAGGCGGCGGATGCGATCGCCCCATCGATCGCGGTGCCGCCGCGCACCGGCTTCGAGGCGTTTCTCGCCGCCCAGGCCGCCGCGATCCGAGGCGATGCGAGCGCGGCGCTCGCGGCCCTCGACCAGGTGCGGTTGCTGGAGGGGGAGAGCCCCTCGCTCCATCTGGTTCGCTACGCGGCGTTGGCGTCCGCTGGTCGGCGCGACGAAGCCCTCGCCGCGCTCGCGCGCGCCGCCGCGATCGATCCCCTCGACACGCGGCCCCTGCTCTACCGAGGCACGGCTCGCGGTGTCGATCCGCTGGATGCGTTGCCCGATCTCACGCGCGCCTTCGAGCGCCAGCCCGAGGATCCGCGCACCGCGGTCGCGCTCGCGACGGTACTCGCGCGCCTGAATCGGCGGCCGGACGCCCTGGAGGTCTTGCGGGTCGCGCGACGTCACGCCCGCGACGACGCCGATCGGCGCATCGTCGATGCCGCGCGCCAGCAGGTCGAACTGCGCGTCATCGAGGAGGCGTCGACGGGGGACGCGCTGACCGGGTTCGAGCGCAGCGCGGATCCCGAGACCCGCCGCCGCGCGGCGTTCCAACTCGCGTCGCTGAACACGCCCGAGGCCGAGGTGCAACTCCGCGGGCTCTTGCTCGACGCATCGGCCGACCTGCGGCTCACGGTGCTCCGCCTCTACCTCAGACCCTGGCTGCGTCGGATCGCCGAGGACGATCCGGTGCTCGGCCGGCGCCTGGTCGGCCTGATGTCGGACGATCCGGATGTCTTCGTGCGCGCCGCGGCGGCCCGGCTCCTCGGCCACCTCTCGGCGCCCTTCGCCGGACGCGCCCTGGCCGATCGGCTGCGCGGACGCACTGCCGACCCCGCCCCCGCCGTGCGTGCTGCGGCCGCGCTCGCTCTGCGGGGGCGCGAGGACCACGCGACGCGCTCCGCGCTCGTCGCCGCGCTCGCCGACGACGAGGTGTCCGTGCGCCGGGCCGCGTGCGACGCGTTGTTCGAGCAGACGGCCACCCGTCGTGGGTTCGATCCGGCCGGGCGCCCAGAGGAGCGCATCGCCGCGATCCGCCTCTGGCGGACGTGGCTCGACGAGGTGGCCGCCACGGAATAGCCCGCCGCCGCGCGGACCGTAGCATCGTCGTCATGGCGCAACGGCAGATGCTTCTCGGCAAGATTCATCGGGTGCGGGTCACCGAAGCCGATCTCAACTACATCGGCAGCGTCTCGATCGACGCCGACCTGCTCGCCGCGTCGGGCATCCTGCCGTTCGAGAAGGTGCTCGTCGTCGACGTCGACAACGGCGAGCGGTTCGAGACGTACGCGATCGAGGGGAAGGCCGGATCGGGCACGATCGGTATCAACGGGGGTGCCGCGCGCCGGTGTCATGTCGGCGACCGGGTGCTGATCTTCGCGTTCGCGTTGATGGACGAGAAGGAGGCGCGTACGCACCGGCCCAACCTCGTCTTCGTCGACGAGAACAATCGCCCCCTTCCGGCCAAGCCGCGCTCGCCCCGCGCGACGTCGTGAACCCCTCGCGGGGCGTCACGCGGCTCGCTCCGGCGAAGGTGAACCTCTACCTCGCGGTGCTCGGTGGGAGGCCCGACGGGTTCCACGACATCGAGTCGCTGCTCGTCGCGCTGCCGTGGGGCGACCGGGTCGAGGCCACGATCGATGAGAGCGACGTCGATCGGATCGCGCTCGACGTGGGCGGCGAGGAACGAGGGGGCGTCCCGACCGGCCCGGAGAACCTCGCGTGGCGCGCCGCCGACGCGCTGCTGCGCGCGCGAAACCGATCGGAGGGCACACCGCTCTCGGTGCACCTGACGCTGACGAAGCACATTCCACCCGGAGCCGGGCTCGGTGGCGGTAGCAGCGACGCGGCCGCGACGCTGGCGAACCTCGGCGGCGCGCTCGGCATCGCCGAGGGGACGCTCATGACGATCGCCGAGCGACTCGGCTCGGACGTTCCGTTCCTCGTGCGCGGTGGCGCGGCGATCGCGCGAGGTCGCGGTGAGCGCCTGACGCCGCTCGAAGCCGCACCCCTTCCCGGGGTGCTGCTCATCCTTCCCCCGTTCGGCTGTGCGACGAAGGCCGTCTACGCGCGGTGCGCCGAACGACTTCGCCCCACGCCCTCCGGCGGTCTCGAACGCGCGGTCGCGGCGTTTGCGAGCGGCTCGCCCGCCGCGTGGCGCGAAGCGCACCACAACGATCTCGCGCTCGCGGCGATGCGCGTCGAGCCGCGCTTGAGGCACTTCCTGCGCGAGGTCGAGACGCGACTCGGACGACCGCCGATGTTGTCGGGAAGCGGGTCGGCGCTGTTCGACACGCCGGACCGCGGTGACGAGGACGCGGCGCGCGACGCCTTGGCCGACCTGCCGGGACGTCGCGTGTGGATACCGGCGTGAGCGCGCTCGAGGAGGTGCTCTGCGGAACGCGCGCGGTGCGTCTGCACGTGGCCGTCGCGGCCCCTCCCACCGTCCTCCGCCCGCAGGACCTTCTCGCGTTCGCACCCGAGGCGGATCTGGTCGAGTTGCGCCTCGACCTGCTCGGGGGCGCGGCGTCCGACGACGCCCTCGCGGCGTGGATCGCCGCCTCGCCCCGACCGGTACTCGCCACGATCCGCTCCCGGGCGGAGGGCGGCGCCCACGAAGGTTCCCCCGACGAGGCGGCATCGCGACTCCGCGCCGCGGCGCGCGCGGGTGCGGCCTGGGTCGATGCGGAGGCGGCGGTGCTCGCCCTCCTCGGCGAGTTGCCGCCGGGCGTGCGCGTCCTCGCGTCGGCCCACGAGCGACATGCACTCCCCGAGGGACGTGCCGACGCGAGGAAACTCGCTCGTCCCTGTGCGCGTTGCGGGGAACTCGACACCCTGATCGCCGACGCCCGGCGATGCGGCGCGACGGGCGTACCGTACGGCGTGCTCGGGCCGCTGCGGGAAGTCGCGGCGACGCGCGGCTTCCTGTTCGGCTCCGGCGGACGCGCCGCGGTCGTGCCCGGTCAACCTTGCCTTGCCGACCTGCTGCGCGACGGGCGGGTCGGGGAGGTCGGCCCCTCCGCCGCCCGGTACGCGCTGCTCGGCACCCCGTCGAGCCGCTCCCCGTCGCCGGCCTTGCACAACGCGGTGTTCCGGCAGAGCGCCATCGACGCGATCTACGTCTCCCTGCCGGACCTCCGCCTCGACGACGCGCTCATCGACGCGTTCGCGGGATTCAGCGTGACCGCACCGCTGAAGCAGGACGCCGCGGCGCGGGCGGAGCGCCGCGACGAGGCGACGGTGGCATGCGGTGCGGCGAACACGCTCGTCCGCGACGGCGCGGGGTGGATCGCCGCGAACACCGACGCGCTCGCCGTGGAGCACCTCGTTCCGCCCGCGACGTCCGATCGGGACGGCGCGATCGTCGTGGGGGCCGGCGGGTTCGCCGCGGCCGCGATCGTCGCGCTGCGTCGTCGCGGTTACACGGTGCGGGTGGTTGCGCGCCCGACGGGCCGGGCGCGCGAACTCGCGAGCCGGCTCGGTCTGCCGCGACCGCGGCGGGCGGCCGACGCCGTCGCCTCCGACGCCGTCATCGTCCACGCCACGCCCCTCGTCGCCGAACTGCCCGACGGCCTCGCCCGTCACGACCTGACGGGGCGGGTCCTCGTCGATGCTCCCTACGCGGCCGAGGGCGAGTCGACGGCGCTGGCGAGCGCGGCCGCGCGGCATGGCGCCTCGACTCTGATCGACGGGCGCGCGTTGCTGGTCGAACAGGCGTTCCATCAATCCGCACGATTCGTCGGGGCCGTCGAGGGGGCCGCACGGGCCGAGCGCCGACTCGCTCTCGACCTCGCCCTCGATCCGCCGCAGCCTCTCGTGCTGATCGGCCACCGGGGATCCGGCAAGACCACGGTCGGGCGGATCGTCGCCCGCGAACTCGGCCGCCCCTTCGTCGATCTCGACGAGGAAGTCGAGCGGTTGGCCGGTCGCCCCGCCGGAGCCGTGCTCATGGAACTCGGCGACGAGGCCTTCCGACGATTGGAGGCGGCGCTGGTCGAGCGGTTGCTGCCGCGCCGGGGCCTGGTCCTCGCCGCCGGTGGGGGGACCCCGATCGCGCCCGGGGTCGCGGACCGGCTCGCACGAAGCGGCGCGTCCCTCGTGCGGCTCGACGTGCCGAGGGACCTCCGGCTCGCTCGCATGCGTGCGGACCCGACCGTTCGCCCCATCGCCGCGGACGCAGCCTCGGTCGCCGACGACCTCGCACGTCGCGAGGCGGCGCGTCACGAGACCTTCACGAGGCTCGGCGCGGCGAGCGTGGACGCCGGTCGGAGTCTCGCCGATGTCGTGAAGGCCGTACGCGACGTCGCGTGGGAAGGACGGGCAAAGTGCCCGAATTCGTCGCCTTGACGCCCCCGAATCGATCCGTAGACTCCGCGTGCCGTCCTGCATCCCGCATCGGGCCGCATCGAGGTAGTTGCCGCCGTGACGCACTCGCCGTCGCCCGCCGTCCGCGTTGCGTTCGCGGTACTCGTCGCGGTGGCAGGGTGGGGTGGGGCGGCTCGAGCCGCTGACGAACCGACGCCCGAGGCGCGCGCCGCGCTCTTCAAATCGTCGTTCGAGGAGGCAACCGCACGCGGGCAATGGGAAGGCGCGCTGCGCGCCATCCGCCAACGACCCGCCGACGAGCGTCCGGTGCTCTACCGCGGCTCCGTGCTGAAGCTCCTCGACGAAGCGCGCGCGCCGGATCGTTCGGTGCGCCGCGCCGAGTTGGCCGCCTACCTCGTGCGTCACGTCCTCGAGGACCTGCCTGCCGACGAGACCGTCGGCGCGACGCTGCGCACCGATCTGGAGACGCGTGTCCTCGCGCTCGTCGGTGAGGACGACGCCATCGCGGATCTTCTCGTCGCCGAGTTGCTCACCGACCCGACCGACGGGAGACGCCCCGGCCACGATCGACTGTTGGAGGTGGCGCGATCGCGGATCGAGGATCCCACCTCCCCACGCGGGGTCGTGGAGAGCGCGATTCGTTCGCTTGCGCGCGAGGGACGCGGCGCCGGCGGGCCGCGCGTTCCGGACGTGACCGCGATCCTCGCACGGCGCTGGCGCGCGCCGGTCGGACCCCGGCCGGACCCGGTGGTTTGGCGCGACGCGCTCGGCGTGCTGTTCGACGTCGGCTTCCCGGACGCCGACTCGGTGGCGGCGTTTTTCGAGGCGGGCGCGCCGACCTCCGACCTGATGCGCCGCCTCGACACGTTTGCCGGATGGGATTCCTGGACGGAGGTCGAGCGTGTGCGCCTGGATCGCGATCTGCGGGCGCACGCCGCGTGGCTCGCGTCGCGCCGTCCGGCGGCGGAGTGCCTTCCCGACGGGCACTGGAGCCGCGCGCTCTCCTGGGCGACCGAACTGATCCGGCGCGCCCCGGGGCCCGCCGCGCTGCTTCCCTTCCTCGGACCGGACATCGCCACGCTCCCGCGGAGCGACGCGCTGCAGTTGGAAGCGGTGGATCGGATCCGCAAACTGCTGACCCCGAACGGCACGTCGGCCGCGCCGGTCGGTCGCGAGGTCGAGAAGGAGTGGCGCACCCTGTTTGCGGCGGCGATCCAGAACGTCGTCGATCCCGCGGCCACGGAGCGGATCCTCAACCTGCTCGACGCCCTGAAGTTGTCGCCGCCCGAGGCGGGCTCGACGGATGTCGCTCCGGAGTTGGCCGACACCCTCATCGCGCGGATCGTGCGCCGCCCGACATCGGACAACCACGCGGCGCGGCGCACGATGATCTACCTCGTTCCTCGTTTCGGCGGACTGCGTCACGGGCAGGCGCTGATCCAGCACGCGACGCGGGCTCTCGAGCAGGCCGGCAGCGATGACGCGGCTCGCACGGACGCTCGCGGCATCCTGACGAGCGCCATCGAGTCGCTGCCGATGTTCCAAGGCGTCGAGGTCGCCCATCTCGCGGCCCTTCTCCCCGGCGCGGACGCCGACGTGCGTCGATCGGTCGTGGTCGCGTTGCGCAAGGAACGGTTGAGCACCGGACCGGCGGCGGAAGGTGCGGCGGCTCTGTTGAAGGCGCTCGTGTTCGGCGTTCCCGCCGGTTCCGCGGCGCCGATCGACGGGGTTCCGTTTCCCGACCCCGAACATGTCGTGCGCGAGCAGGCTCTGCGCAGCCTCGACTCGTTCCCCCAGCCGGGCAGCAGCGCAGCGCTCGCCGCCGCGGTGCTGTCGCCGCCCGCCGATGCGGCGAAGGGACGCGCCGAGGAGGCCGACCTGGCGGTCGAACTGCTCGGGCGACAGGTCCGTGTCGGGCCCAAGTCAGCCGCCGGCAAGCCGGCCGCGCAGCGTCTGATCGACATCCTCGCGGCCTCCACGGAGGGCGAGCACTTCGTCGGCCGCGTCCGTACGAGCGTCGTGGCCGCGCTCGCCGCCGGTCTGGCGGAGTTGAGTGCCGAGCAGGCCGGAGCCCTCGGTCGAGCGCTCGTCACCCTCCTCGCGGAGGCCACCCCCGAGGCGATGGCGCTCGGGGCGGCGGCCGGCGATCTCGCGGCCCGCCTGGGTCAGCTCGAACTGTGCAGCGTGATGTTCGAGCGGTCGCGGGGCGCGGAGGGCGAACAGGCCGCCGCGTGGTCGGCACGGGTCGCGAACGGCCTTGCCGCGCACATCGCCAACGGTCCCGCCGAGTCCCGGGCGGATCGCGACCGGGCTGTATCGGCGTGGCTCGCGGGTCGCGGCGGCGCCGAAGCGGACCAACTCGAACTCCTCCGCCGCATCGGGGATGGCCGGGGTCCCGCCACGTGGGAACTGACCTCCACTCTGGCCGCGCGCCTCGCGCGGGCCGACCCGGCGCCGGATCTCGCGACCCAACAGCGACTCCTCGGCGAAGCGCTCGATGCGGAGGGGAGACTTCCCGCGCCCACGGCTCGCGCCAT
Source organism: uncultured Planctomycetales bacterium (assembly GCA_964586025.1). GTDB lineage: Bacteria > Planctomycetota > PLA2 > PLA2 > JAEUHO01 > JACKGW01. The sequence goes on along the minus strand of CAZPGF010000010.1, from coordinate 15,346 downwards.
CGTGCGCGCCGACCTGCGCCTCGACGCGGCCAGGCTGGCCGGCGAGAACGGCGAAGCCGCGCGAGAGGTCGAACACCTGAAGGCCGCTCTCGTGGACGCGTTGAGCGCGAAGGATGCGGGGCTCGCGCGCCGCGTCGCCGCGCGGGTCCCTCGCCTGCGCGAGTTGGTCGCGGCCGACGAGTTCGCGGCGCTTCAGGCCGACATCACCCGCCTCGAAGCGCTCGCCGGAGCCTGATCGCCCTCGATCGGCGAGGGCGTGGGCACACGCGCCGACGATCGCCTGACCCGATCGAGGGTCAGCGGTTGTCCGCGGCCTGCCCGCCGCCGCCCGTGATCGACGGGAACGCGATCGATCCGCCGGTCGCGCGCTTCAGGAAGAGCAGCGCAAAGCAGGTGTCGAGCACGTCCTGCGGACGCAGCGTGGAGTCCGTATCCCAGTGGCCGTCGTCGAACTGGCGGTTGAGGAGCTCCTGCCCCATCTCGCTGTACCAGTTGTGCTGGTCGATCAGTCGCACGCCGAACAGGTCCATCGCACGCTCGACCGCGTACAGGTAGTAGACGTGATACTGGCCCTGGTTGTGGGGGCGACCCGGATGGGGGTTCGTGAACGGGCTCCAGTTCGCGTTGAGCCAGGCGAGGCCGTCCCAGATCGCGGCCTGCGCAGCACCTGCGTCCGCTCGTTTGCTCCAGGCATCGGCCTGCGCCCCACCCCCGCGCAGGACATAGCGCGCCATCTCGATGTTCGCGAGGGCGCAAGCGGTCATCGAGCCGCTCGGCGTGTTGTGCTGCGGTTCGCCGTCGGCCTTGATGTACGAGAAGCCGCGGCTGCGCGCCTTGACCTTCTTGCTCCGGTCGTCCGGATCGGCGATCTCGACCTCCGGCCCATCGGCGTTCTGTTGTGCCATCGAGAACGCGAGGATGTCCTCCCACGTCTCCTTCTTGCAGCGGATTCCGGCGCGGTTGGCCGCGAACAGCGCGAGCGCGGCCAACTGGGTGCTCGAGAGATCCTCGGGGCCGCCGGGTCCGGGGGAATCGTTGATGAAGTAGCGCCAGCCCTTGGAACCGGCGTAGCGCTGACTCTCCAGCAGCTTGACGAGCTTCGTCGCCCAGCCGCGGTACTCACCCTTCAGCTTGACACGGTCGTCCTTCTCGGCCTTCTCCGACGCCTTCGTCGTCTTGTACGGATCCGCCGTGGCCGTGATCGCAAGAAGCAGCATCGATGTCTCGTAGCAGCCGCGCGGCTCGGCGTTTCGACTCTCCTTGATGAACTTGAACCCGTTCTTGATGCTGTCGGCACGTGCGGGCACACGGCACTTCAGCAGCGTGTAGATGGCGAGGGCGGTCGCACCGGCCGGATGCGGATACCCGCGCATCTGCCCGTTGTCCGATCCGCCGCCGTAGAACGTGTCACCCTCGATGTCGCCCCAGCTGCCGTCCCGGCCCTGCTTCTTGATGAGCCAGCTGATGCCCTTCTTGATCGCCGTGTCGACCTGTTCGGGGCTGAACGTCGTCGATCCCTCGAAGATGTCTTCGATCTCCCCCTCGCCTTCGGCGGCGCCCCCGTCCGCCTCCTCCTCGGCGAGGGCGACCTCGGACGGGCCGCCCGACAACGTGAGCGTGAACGTCACGGCGAGGAGGCCAAGGAGAGAAAGCGCGAAGGCTCGGGAGAGCCAGGGGGTGCGGGCGTTCATGCCGGCAGGATATCAGCGGAGGGCCCGTCGCGCAGGGGCGCAGCCCGGGTCCGCCGTTCGTCGCGGCCGCCTCGCCTCGGCGGCAGGATGCGCGTCGGCCGCGTCGAGGAGATTCGAGATGAGCCACGATGCCCGCCGGCCCGCACAGCCGGCGCCGGAGGACGGCGGCCTGGTCGAGTTGCTCGGCATCCACGAGGAGCGGCTCGAGGCCGGAAAGGTCCGCTGCCGGCTCCAGACCGCCCCGCGCCACCGGAACATCCAGGGGATCGTCCACGGGTCGGTGACGATGGCGCTCCTCGACACGGCCATGGGCCACGCGGTGGACGGAACCCTCGGGCCCGGGGAGTTCTGTGCGACGACCCAGATCTCGTTCCAGTTCCACCGGGCCGTACGTCCCGGCGAGGAACTGGAGGCCGTCGGCGAGGTGCTCCGGAAGGGGCGACGAATTGCCTACGTCACGGGAACCTGCCGGGGCGCGGACGGCGTGGTTGTCGCCCTGGCGCAGGGCTCGTGGTATCTGGGTGCGTCGCGGTCCTGACCGACCGCGGCCTTCCGGGCGACCACGCCCGGGGGGCGGTTTCTATCAGGATCCTGAAACGTCCTCTGAAGGAGGGAGACCATGAAGAAGGCACTGCTCGTCGTGGCCGCGTTGATCGGCCTCGGCCTCACGGCCGGTTGTTGCGGTTGCGGTCCGTCCATGCCGGAGCTTCCGAGCCTCGGCTGTGGCTGCGGCTGCGACCCCTGCGACACCTGCAACCCCTGCGATCCCTGCGGCTGCTAGTCGCCTGACGGGGTCCGGCCGGCGGGGCGCGCGCCTCGCCGGACCGGATGCCGCCGGTGGATCGTGGGCCCCCTCGGGGGCCCCGCCGACGCCGCTCCGGACACCGTGCCGGAGCGGCGTCGTTCGTTCACGGAGCCGTCTGCACGGGCGTGGTGGCGACACGGGCGAGGTGGTGACACGGGCGAGGTGGTAGCGGGAGTCGGACTTGAACCGACGACCCCAGGCTTATGAAGCCTGTGCTCTAACCGACTGAGCTATCCCGCCGCAATCGAACGTCGGCGCACCGTAGAGGAGACGCAGCAGCCGGTCAAGCCCCGGGCGCGGGCACCTTGAGGACCGTGTCGCCGAGCGCGCGGTCGGCCTCGTCGAAGGCGAGCGAGGGATCGACCGAGTGCGTCATCACGATCGTGCGGGCGACATCGCCCGGACGACGTTGCGCGAGTTTGGTCATCGTGCCGAGTCCACCCGTCACGTGGAACGCACCGACGATGAACAACACGCGGTGGTCCGGACGCGCGGTGCGGAAGTCGGCGATCGTCTCCGCCATCGCGTCGTCCCACAGGGCCTGGGCGCGAAAGAACGTCGGTCCGCGCTCCGCGCCCATCAGATCGAGGAAGCGCGCGTAGTAGGGGTCGTCGGGCATCGAGTGCTCCCGCGGCACGAGGACCTGCTCGTCCGCAGCGAGCGATGCGCGCCAGGTCGGATAGGCGTCGGACGACTTGCGGAAACGGGTCACGAGCGGACGTGGCGCGTTCGCGGCGAGGACCGGAATGTGGTGCTTCGCCGCGAAGACGAGCAGCGGAAGGTGTGTCGTTGCGAACGCGGCGCTCTGCCGTGCGTCCTTCGCCAACGTCGCCTCGTCGATCCGGCCCGCGAGGTACGCATCGACCGAGGCCTGGACGTCCCGTTCGAGAAACTCCATCGCCAGCGCGACCGGGCGATCCAGGGCCGCCAGCGATCGCAGGAGTCCGAGTTCCCACGCCGCGCCCACCGGATGGCCGTGCAACTCCCCGAAGGCGACGACGTCGGCGTTCCCGGCGTCGAGTTCGCGCACGACCGCGTCGAGCGAGGTCGGCAGCCCCGTCGGCGTGTAGGCCGCCTCGGTCCGCGCCACCGGCGGCGTGGAGGTCGAGGGGTCCGGGGCCGGCGCCGACGCGCCCCTCGAGATCGCCGCCGTCTCGGATCCGAACGGCGTCAGGGCGTACGCCGGCCGCCGAGGGCAGCACCCGGCGCGCGCGCAGGCGGCGAGGGGGACCAGGGCCAGGGCCGCAGCGAGGAGTCGCAGGAGTCGGACATGAGCGAACGGCAGGTCGATCATGCCGGGAGCATCTCCGACGGATGCCGGGGTGCGCCCCGAAATCGGATCGCCGACGGTCCGCCCGGCGGTACCCTCCGGGGCTTCACGGAGGTTCCGATGCCCAAGGCTCGCAAGCACACGCGCGGCGGCAGCCGCAAGGGCAAGGTCAAGCCCGGCCGGCGCGGCAACGGCATGCGCCACACGATGACCCGCATGTCGACCCGTCGGGACACCCGCAAGGACTGAACCGCGGGCACGATGTCTGCGGCCGCACGCGTTGGATCGCGTTTCCCGTTCTGATGCCGGGGATCATGCCGAATCCGCCCGCCGCACCCGACCTCGGCCGCCTGCGGATCGACCGAGGCGCTTCCCGCCGCCCAGGTCGTCGGCGTGGCGTGCCCTGGATCCGCTTGGCGATCCTGCTCGGCGTGGCGGGGGTCGCCTGGTTGTTCCGCGACCCCCTCCTGGGTCTGGTGCGCGGACGCGTCGGGACCCGGGTCGTCGTCGCCCGCGTGGAGAGGACGAGCAGTAGCGCGCCGGCCTCGGGCGACGTCGTCGCCAACGGCTACATCGTCGCCGAGCGCATCGCATCGCTCTCGACCCCGATCACCGGGCGACTCGTGCACCTCGGTGCCGATGTCGGCGACGTGGTGACGGAGAACGACGTCGTTGCGCGCGTGTTCTCCGAGGACCTCGAGGCCCTGGAACGTGAGGCCGACGCCGCGCACGACGCCGCGGCGGCCGCCGTCGAGCGCGCCGCCGCCGCCCACGAGACCGCGCGCCGGGAGGCGGACGAAGCGCGCGCCGCCGAGTCCTCGCTGCGCGCAGCCGGCGCACGATTGCTCGCGCTGATCGCCGGCGACGAGGCGGAGGTCGTCCGCCGCGTCGAGGTCGCCGATCGGGCCCGCCGGGAAGTCGATCGCCAACGTCCGCTCTACGAGGCGGGTCGCCTGGACGGATCGGCGTTCGACGCGCTCCTGACCACGTTGCGCGAAGCCGATGCCGCCGTCGTCGCGGCGCGCCACCTCGTCGCGAGCCGTCGCGCGGACCATGCGGTCTGGGAACACGACGTCCTCTCGCGCGCGGCGCTCGTCGCCACCGCCGAGGCGCGTGTCGCGGAGGCGGCCGCCGCGCGGAACGTCGCCGAGCGGGACCTGGAACGCGCACGGCGCGCGGTCACTACCGCGGCGGTACAGGTCGCGAAGTCCGAGATTCGCGCCCCGTTCGGGGGGCTGGTGATCCGCAAGGACGCCGAGGTGGGCGAAGTCCTCGCGTCGATGGGTGCCGGAAACACGCGCGGAAGCGTGTTGACGATCGTCGATCCCGAGTCGTTCGTCGTGCAGGTGGAGTTGAGCGAGCGGCGGATCCTCTCGGTTAAGGAGGACGCCCACGTCAGCATCCATCTCGACGCCGAGCCGGACAAGGCGTGGCCCGGCCACGTCGACAAGACCTGGCCGCGCGCGGATCGCAGCAAGGGCACGATCGAGGTGCGGGTGGCGTTCGACGAGCGCCCGCCGTACGCGCGCCCCGACATGGCGGCGCGCGTCGTGTTCCACGCCGACAAGGCCAGACCCGCGAGCGAACAGGCCTATCTCGGCGTCCCCGCCGACGCCGTTGTGCGGCGCGGCGAGGAGACGACGGTCTGGGTCGTCGTGGACGGCCGCGTCGGGCGTCGCGCCGTCCGGTTGGGCACGGTGCGCGGCGATCGGATCGAGGTTCTGGACGGCCTCGTCGCGGGAGACGTCGTCGTGCGTCGTCCGGTCGCCGACCTGCGGGACGGCCAGGACGTGACCGTCGGAGGGAGTGGATCGTGAGGTCCGAATCCGCGGCGCCGCTCGTGCGCCTCGAACACGTCACGAAGATCTACGTCAAGGGAGGGGCGAAACTCGTCGTGCTCGACGAGCTCGACCTCGACGTGGCGGCAGGCGAATTCGTCGCGCTGATGGGGCCGTCCGGCAGTGGCAAGTCGACGATCCTCAACCTCGTCGGCGGGCTCGACGTTCCGGACTCCGGCCGGGTGCTCGTCGGCGGCGAGGACATCGGCGAACTCTCCACCGACGAACTATCGGCATGGCGCGCGTCGCACGTCGCGTACGTGTTCCAGACGTTCAACCTGATTCCCGTCCTCACCGCACTCGAGAACGTCGAACTTCCGCTGCTGCTGACCCCGCTGTCGCGGGCGGAACGGCGCGCGCAGGCGACGTTCGCCCTGGACGTGGTCGGTCTCGCCGATCGCATGGACCACAAGCCGCGCCAGTTGAGCGGCGGGCAGGAACAGCGCGTCGCGATCGCACGGGCGATCGCGATGGACCCGACCGTCCTTCTCTGCGACGAGCCCACGGGCGACCTGGATCGGGTCAGCGCGGATCAGGTGCTCGGGCTGCTCCGCCGCCTCGTCGACGAGTACGGCAAGACCGTGCTGATGGTCACGCACGACGCGCAGGCCGGTGCGATCGCGGACCGCATCGTCCAACTGGACAAGGGCGTGGTCGTGGCCGCCGGGGTGGAAGCGTGAACCTCGGACGACTCGCGTGGCGCCATGCGTGGAGCCATCCGGTGCGGTCGAACCTGACGATCGGCGCGGTCGCGATCGCCGTGTTCCTCGTCTGTTTCCTGCGATCGATCGTCACCAGCCTCGACGACACCGTCACCGCCGCGTCGAGCCGGCGGATCGTCGTCGGGAGCGCGGTGAGCCTCTTCCAGGCGCTTCCGATCGCCTACCGCGATGCGGTGCGCGGAATGGACGGAGTTGAGGACGCGTGCAGTTTCATGTGGTTCGGCGGCCACTACCAGACGCCGGAGTTCTTCTTCGCCCAGTTCGCGACCGACCCGGACGTCATGCTGCGGATGTGGCCCGAGATCGACATGGCGCCGGAGCAGAAGCGCGCGTTCGCCGAGGATCGCCAGGGAGCGGTCGTCGGCGAGGTGCTCGCGCGCCGCTTCGACTGGAAGGTCGGCGACACCGTGCCGTTGATCGTCCCCAACTACCCGCGCACGGACGGCGGTACCTGGTCGTTCAACATCCGCGGCATCTACCGCAGCCACGCGGCGAACGTCGATGAGATCTCGATGTACTTCCACTGGGACTACGTGAACGATGTCCTCGAACGAGGCGACGCCGAGGGCATCCGCGGGACCAGCGTCATCATGGTGAAGGTCGCCGAGGGGTTCGAACCGGAGGACGTGATCGCGCGAATCGACGACCACTACGCCGCCGGGCCGCAGCGCACCCGCACCCAGACGGAGGCGGCGTTCCAGGCGTCGTTCCTGAAGATGCTCGGCAATCTCCCCGTGTTCCTGGGGACGATCGGCGCCGCGGTCCTCGTGGCGCTGTTCTTCGGCGTCGTCAACACGATGACGCTCGCGGCCCGCGAACGGACGCGGACGATGGGCATCCTCTCGGCGATCGGGTTCAGCCGGCGCGATCCGTGGCGGCTGTACCTGGTCGAGTCGCTGTTGATCGTCGGCATCGGGACGCTGCTCGGGTTGTCGCTCGCCTTCGGCTCCCAGGGGGCGTTCCGACGGGCGTTCGGCGCCCAGGTGCCTCATTACTCGGTCGCCACCGACACGCTCGTTGCCGCTGGCATCGCGGCCCTCGCCGTCGCCCTCGTGGCCGGAGCGATTCCCTCCTACCAGGCGACGAGGCTGCGCGTCGCGGAAGCCCTGCGGCGGGGAGCCTGATCGTGGCGCGGCGCCGACTCGTCCCCTGGACGTACCCGTGGCGAAACCTCATCGGTCGCTGGCAGGCGTCGCTGTTCAGCGCGTTCGGGATCGCGATGACGGTGGCCGTGCTCTGCGGCGTGTTCGCGCTCCGTGACGGATTCGAGGGGCTGTTCCGCGACACCGGAAGCGACGACGTCATCGTCTACCTGCGCCCGGGCGCGTCGAGCGAGGGCGAGAGCGGCTTCCCGTTGGAGCGGATCGAGCAGTTCAAGAAGGAGCGTCCGGAGATCCAGACCGACGCGAGCGGCCGCCCGCTCGCCGCGGGCGAGATCTTCATGGCGCTCTATCTCGACACGGCCGACGGCTCGGGCCAGGTGATGATCCCGATCCGTGGCATCGAAGAGACGTCGATCGCCATCCAGGGCGACGCGTTCCGCATGGTCGCGGGCCGGCTGCCGACGTTCGGCACCGACGAGATCATCGTCGGGCGCCCCCTCTCCGACCGCGTCGCCGGGTGCGCCCTCGGCGAAACGCTGACCGTCAACCTGACGCCGTTCGTCGTCGTCGGACACTTCGACCACGTCGGAGCGTACCGCTCGGAGATCTGGGGCGACGTCGATCGCGTCGCAGCGGCCCTGGATCGCGCGGTGCGCCAGCGCGTCGTCGCGCGGCTCCGGCCCGACGCCGATGTCGCCGCGATCGCCGAAGAGTTGTCGGCGCACAAATTGCTCGGCAGCAAGGTCTCGACCGAGCGAGCGTACTTCCGCTCGCAGACCGATCGACTTGGCGGCCTCCTCACGTTCCTCGGGGCGCTTCTCACGTCGATTCTCGGGATCGCGGCCGTCCTCGGCGCGGCGAACACGATGGTGGCGTCCATCGGAACGCGGACCCGCGAGATCGCGATCCTGCGCAGCCTCGGGTATGGACGCCTCGGCGTCCTCGTCGCGTTCCTCGTCGAGGCCGGGTTGATCGGGCTGTTCGGAGGACTCCTCGGTTCGCTGATCGTCCTGCCGTTGGACGGCGTGCAGACGGGCACCATGAACTGGAACACGTTCACGGAGCAGACGTTCGCATTCCGCGTGAACGCGGGGTTGCTCGCGCAGGCGATCGCCATCGCGGTGCTGCTCGGCCTCGCCGGAGGCCTCGTTCCGTCCTGGCGTGCGGCGAACCTCCGCCCGGTGGACGCGCTGCGTCGGTCCTGACGGCCCCGTGGGGCCCGCACGCCGCGCCGCGGCGCGGCGTGCGGATGCGCCTCCTACTGGAAGAGCATCTGGTGGTAGGAGGGGAACGGCCAGAGGGCCTCGTCGGTGCGCCGTTCGAGGGTGTCCACGGCGACTCGCAGTCGTTCCATCGCGGGACGCAGGTGCTCGACCTTGTGGCGGGCCGCCTCCAGCGGGTGATGTTCGTCGTCGGGCCCCTCGCGCAGCGCGGCGCGCACGCCGTTCAGTCCCTCGATCGCCGCCTCGATCGCGTTCGTGTACGTCTGCAACTCCGCGAGCTGCCCGGCTCCCTGGCTCTTCACGAGCGCCGCGGCGCTGCACGCCTTGGCCATCTCGGCCTGCTGGCGGTACGCGGCGGGCAGGGCGCCCGTCTTCACCATCCGGATCTGCTGCACGGCCTCGATCTGCACCATCCGGTTGAATCGCTCGAGCACGATCCGGTAGCGCGCCTCGAGTTCGTGGCCCTGCAGCACGCGGTAGCGCTGGAACAGGTCCTTCACGTCGCTCCGGTTCAGCACGGTCAGCGCCGCGGGCGTGTCCGCGAGGTTCGGCAGGCCGCGGCGCGCCGCCTCGGCAATCCACGCGGCGTCGTAGCCGTTGCCGTTGAAGACGACCGCCTTCGACTCGGCGTACGCGGTGCGGACCACGCCGAGGATCGCGGCGTCTCGCTCCTCGCCGGATTCCAGCCGCTTGGCGAGCCGCTCGGTGAGGTCGTCGATCGCCTCGGTGACCGCCAGGTTCAGGAACGCCATCGGGATCGCCGTGGACTGGCTGGAGCCGACGGCGCGAAACTCGAACTTGTTGCCCGTGAACGCGAACGGGCTGGTGCGGTTGCGGTCCGTGTTGTCGCGACGGACTTCCGGCAGGATCGCGAGACCCGTCTCGACGAACGCCTTCGCCTCGGGGCCGGTCGGGCGGCTCTCGAGCAGCGCGTCGAGGACGTCCGTCAGCGCGTCGCCGAGGAACACGCTGACGATCGCCGGGGGTGCCTCGTTCGCGCCGAGTCGGTGGTCGTTGCCCGCGTGCGCGACCCCGGCGCGCAGGAGGTCACCCCGCCGATGCACGGCCTTCAGCACGGCGGCCAGGAAGAACAGGAACTCGACGTTCTGCTGCGGCTCCCGGCCCGGATCGAGCAGGTTCCGTCCACTGTCGTCCTGGATCGCCCAGTTGTTGTGCTTGCCCGAGCCGTTGACGCCGGCAAACGGCTTCTCGTGCAGCAGCACGGCGAGCCCGCGGCGGCGCGCAACGCGACGCAGGATGTCCATCAGCAGTTGGTTCTGGTCCGCGGCGAGGTTGGTGGGCGAGTAGATCGGAGCGGCCTCGTACTGATGCGGAGCGACCTCGTTGTGGCGGGTCTTCAACGGGATGCCGAGCGCCCACGCCTCCAGTTCGACCTCGCCCATGAAGTCGAGCGCCCGATCGTCGATCGTGCCGAAGTAGTTGTCCTCCATCTGCTGACCCTTGGGGGGCGCGCTGCCGAGGACGGTGCGGCCGGTCACCTCCAGATCGGGGCGCGCTTCGTACAGCGCACGATCGATGAGGAAGTACTCCTGCTCGCAGCCGAGCGTGGAGTCGACCCGCTTGGCGTCGCGCCCCATCAGACGCAGCGCATGAGTCGCGGCGCGCGACAGTTCGCGCATCGTGCGAAGGAGCGGGGTCTTGGTGTCGAGCGCCTCGCCGGTGTACGACACGAACACCGACGGGATCGTCAGCGTCGCGCCGTGCTCGTTCTCGATCAGGAACGCCGGCGAGGTCGGATCCCAGGCCGTGTAGCCGCGTGCCTCGAAGGTGCTGCGCATGCCGCCCGAGGGGAAGCTGCTCGCATCGGGCTCGGCCTGGACCAGTTGGCGGCCGCCGAACCCCGAGATCGCCTTGCCGTCGGTGATCGTCAGGAACGCATCGTGTTTCTCCGCGGTCGAACCGGACAGAGGGTGGAACCAGTGCGTGTAGTGCGTCGCGCCCCCTTCGATCGCCCAGTCGCGCATCGCGCCGGCCACGGCGTCGGCGAGCCCCATGTCGAGCTTCTCGCCGGAGCGGATCGTCGCCTGGATCGCCTCGAACACCGGTCGCGGAAGACGTCGCCGCATCTCGTCGAGGCCGAAACACGCCTCCCCGAAGATCTGCGCCGGCTCCGGCAGGTCGGCGGCGTGGTGGGGGGCACGGCTCTTCGAACCGTGACTCTTCGACGTGGACATGGATCCCGGTCCCTTGCGCATGAGCCTTCTCCTCCTTGGCAGCGCACCGCGGTCCGGCGCTGCGAGGTGCTGCGGCGTTCGCCGAAGCGGTGCGGATTCTCACCGTCCACGCGGACGTGGCGAGACCGGCCTCGTTATGCCCTCATCACGTCCCGCCGATCGGCCTCCCCGCTCGCTAGGGCCCCGGAGGAGGGGCGAGGAGCATGGCCCGAAGGCCGACAATCAGGGCCGATGCGACCGGCGCATCGAGCCCGAGCGCCCGGTTCTCGGCGCTGCCCGGGATCGTCGCGGGCGGCGGCGCGTTGTAGAGCCGGGTCAGATCCCGCAGGGTCGCGACGAGTCGATCGAGGGCTCCGGCCTCGCCGGAGCGAAGCCGGGCCGCGGCGGCGATCACGCGGGCACGCGGCGTCGCCGGGGCGCGTTCGAGATCCTCGAGCCACGCGACACGCCCGCGGAGTCGATCGTCCGGCGGCCCGTCCTCGAGCCAGAGCGCGAACGCGACCCGCTCGCGCAGGGCGGATGCCTCCGCGCCGAGCGTCGTCCAGGCCGTGACGAGCGCCTCCGTCGCGCTCGCGTCACCGCGCCGATGGCCGTGCAGCAGGGCCTCGACGAACCAGGTCGCGGGAAGGTGGACCTGCGACCAGCGCACCGGCGGCAGCACGAAGCGTCGCATCAGCTCGTCGCGGAGCGCCGCGTCGCCCGCCGCCGCGAGGGCGATCGAGACGATGGCCTCGTCGCGAACGACCGCCGGGGACTCGCCGAGCCGCCCGCGCAGGTCGGCGAGTCGCGCGCGCAGGTCCGATTGCGCGCGCTCGCCGCCGGCGACGGCCCACGCCATCGCTGCGAGGGGCCAGGCGATCAACTGCTTCTCGCGCCACACCTCGTCGCCGACGACCTCCGCGAGCAGGTCCAGTTCGTCGGCGTCGAGCGAGGCGCCGCCGGGCCGTGCGGCGCGCAACGTCGCGGCAATCCTCGCCTCTCGCTCGGAGCGACGGGCGAGGGCCGGCCGCGTCGCTTCGAGCGGGCGGCCCGTCGCGTCGCGGAGCCACGCCACCCAGTGAGGCAACGCGGCCCCGAGCGGCCTGTCGGCCATGAACGAGGTCGCTCGCGCCCGTGCCTCCGGGTCATTCGCGTCGAGCAGCGCGGCGAGCACCGCGGCCTCGTGCGTCGTCGGTCGCGCGGTGTCGCCTCCGACCCAGCCGATGTGGTTGAGCGCGAGTCGTGCGAAGCGTCGAGGCGTCTCGGCATCGGCCGGTAGGTCGGGACCGTCGAAGATCCACGCGAGCGCGAACTCGACATCGCCGGTGCGCACCGCGACGTCCGCCGCGAACCAACGGTCCTCGATCTCGTCGTACGCATCGAGGTAGTCCTCGACGGCGTTCCGTGCGCCGGCGAGGTTGCCTTCGCGGATCATCCCGACGATCCGTGCGCGCGCCGGCTCGCGCCCGGGCTCCGCGGCGACGCGCCATGCGATGGCGAGGAGCACCAGTGCGCAGGCGAGAGGCGGAAGGAGGCGAGCCATCGGTGACCTCCCGCCCCCGATCCACGAAGCCGCATGTCCGCAAGGTCGAGGACCCCCGGAACGGCAGCCGCCGATCCTACCCGTTCGTCGCGGGATGGAGTCCGCGCCGCCGGGGCCGCGTGCGATCGTTCCCGGTCGGCCCGTCGAGCCGCCTGGGGTAGGATCCGATCGTTCCATGCCGCTGGCCTGCGGCCCCCTGGAGAGACCATGCGCCACGCCTTCGTCGCCATTGCCCTCGTCGCCGTCGGCGCGCTAGCCGCGAGCCATCTCGTCGGTCCCGTGTTCGCGCGGGGCGGTGCGGTCGCCGAGCCGCCGCGCGTGGACCGGGGCACGCTCTCGGTCGAGCGTCGCCTCAAGGCCCTCGAGACCGAGGTGGCCTACCTCCGCTCCCGCGAGGAGGCGGTGTCGCGCTACGTGCTCGCGAACTCGCAGCGTTCGACCCACCTGCAGCAGCTCGCCGCCGATCTCGTCCGCCTCGGCTTCACCGCGCGCGCCGTGCCGGCCGAATCGCGCGAGGCGCTCGTCGCCGGCCTTCGCGGCGTGGCGAACTCGCTGAGCGAGGGGCTGCCGTACGCCTCGAAGGAGGAGCGCTTGATGCTCGATGAGGTCGAGGAGACGCTGCGCGGTCGATGACCGACGCGATGACCGACGCGGGGCGTCCCGCGTCGCATTCAGCACCTCGCATTCAGCTCGGGCGCGTCCCCGGCCTGGTTCCGGCCGCGACCTTCCGTCGAAGCCGCTCGGCACGGTGCTCGAGCGCCTCACGTCCGCCCCCGTCCGGGGGTAGGCGTCCGATCGCTTCGAGCGTCCAGGCGAGCGCCTCCGCCGGTCGGGCGAGCGCGTGTTCCAGGAGTTTGGCGACCCGCTCGTAGGCATGGCGGTCGAATCGCGGCAGCCCGCGCGCGACCTCGCCCCACGCCTCGAGCGCCCCGGCGGAACGATCGGTGCGCCGGAGGAGCGTGCCGAGGTCCCGCTGGAGGTCGAATCGCTCCGGGCCGGTCGCCTCGGCGAGCCCCGCGCGCAGACAGCGCTCGGCCCGCTCGAGGTCCCCCAGTTCGACGAGCCAGCGGGCGGTGCCGAGCGCGTCGCAGGGATGGGACGCGGGTCCTTCGGGTCGAAGGAAGGCCTCGTCGACGCGGCCGAGCAACGCGAGCAGGGACACGACGTCCATCACGTTGTGGCGGCAGGCGCGCACGATGTCGCCGCCCCATCCCGTGCGCAGGAAGTGGAACCAAGCCGCCGGGATCCTCGCCCCGCCGAGGTCCTCGCCTCGATCGAGCCCGAGGACGTGCCGTTCGAGGCTCGACAGGCTCCTGCTGTGCAGCGTGCGCGCCCACAGGCGACGCGCCGCCACCAGCAGATCGCAGTGCGGACGCGGGGGCGGATCGTGCGGCTCGCCGGGGACATCGTTCCACGCGGTGCGATTCAACCGCCATCGCATCGTCAACAGCGGCCAGTCGTAGCCGCGTCCGTTGAACGTGACCAGCGGACGATCGCCGATCTCTTCGCGCACCGCATGGAGCAGCGCGGGTTCCTCCGGATAGTCGCGCATGACGAACTGTCGGACGACGAAGCGATCCCCGTCGATGCGCCCGATCCCGACGAGGAACGCGACCGTGCCCGAACCGCCCGCCAGACCGGTCGTCTCCGTGTCGACGAACACCGCGTCGCGCGCATCCACGTGCGACGCGTCGCCGGCACCTCGATCGCCGGGTCGGAGGGGAAGACGAGCGGACGCGCCCGAGCGCAACGCGATGCGGCCGTGGCATGCGTCGAGCGGGACGACCGAGTCGACCTGCCAACAGACGCCGCGCGGCGTCACCCGGGGCTCGCCGCCGAGGAGGGCCTCCAACGAGTCCCCGCGCCCGGTCGGAGGGTCGCACGGGACCGATCCGGTCGCGACCCGGGCTTCGGCGGGGGGCGCGAGCGGGCCGCGCGGCTCGTCGGCGGCTTCCGGGAGCACCTCGGTGCGGTCGGCGTTGCGGCTGGAGAGTCGGTCGAGGATCGCGAGTCGCTCGAGCAGGTCCGCCGGTACCGGCGGCCGGGGTCGCTCGGACGGGTGGGCACCCGGCGGGGTTGCGACCTCGCGCAGGATCGGGCCGCGCGGACGCGGTTCGGCCGGAGGCGGCAGGCCGTCGGAGAGGATGCGTCGAACGCGATCGCCGGGGGAGACGGTCACGCGGGCAGCGTAGCGGGGGCCACCGACCGTCCCCGCAGCGTCGGGCTCGCGGCCGCCGGGACCGGCAACCCCGCGCGTGAGAGCAGATCGACCAACAGATCGACGCCGAGACGTCGGGCCACCGGACCGACCTCCTGTTCGGGTCCGACGCACGACGGGCAGCCGCGTTCGCACGAACACGACACGAGTCGATCCAGCGCACCGGCGAGCCATTCGCCGAACCGCGGATGCAGCGCCTCGGCGAGCCCGATGCCCCCCGAGTACTGGTCGTAGAGGAAGATCGTCGGCTCGAACCGGTCCGGGGGCGGTGCGGCCGTCTCTCCGGGCATCGACGGTCGATGGAACCACTCGCGCGTGCGGTCTCCGATCACGACGCCGAGATCCCGCCCGTCGCACATCGAGAGGAACGCGGCGATGCCGTGCAGCAGGTTCGCTAGCCCCTGCAACGTGTCGACGAGATCGCTCGTCGGAACGCCGAGCGCACGAATCGTCTCCTCCGGGATCGTCAGCCAGGTGGCCTGCGTGTGGTAGACGTCCTCGGGAAGCGCGATCGGGCCCCAGCCGAGGTTCTCCTGCGTGTGGAACTTGATCTTCTTGTAGCCGATCGCCTTGCGGACGACCTCGACCTCGCCGAACTCCGGACCGAACGGCACGTCCGCGCGCGGCGCGGCGGGGCGATCGGGTCTGACGACGGCGAGCACCTCGCCGGTGGGGGTCGTGTCCGGCTCGTGCGCGAGCGGCCGCGTCTCGGCGACGGGTCCGCGCAGCACGTGGAGGATCTTCACGCGCGCGTAGGAG
>CAZPGF010000009.1:0-44503 GCA_964586025.1 uncultured Planctomycetales bacterium | reverse complement strand
TGTTGCCGGTCCAGGTCCCCTGGGTCAATGTCGTCACGGGCGCGCGGGCGGCGGTCGCGCTCGGCCTCGACCCGGCGGAACGAGATTGGATGCGCCTCCCGCCGCCTCCGCGCCGACGCCCGCTGCTCGACGGCCAGGATCTGATGCGGGTACTCCTGAGCGGGACGTGGATCGGGCTGGGGACGTGGTGGCTCTTCGATGCGCATGACGGGTCGCTCGCCGAGGCCAGGACCGTGGCGTTCACCGCGCTCGTCGTGCTGGAACAGGTCAACCTGCTCACGTGGCGCACGCTGCGCGTGCCGGTCGCGCAGGTCGGCTGGTTCGCCAACCCGTGGCTCGTCGTCGCGCTGTTCGGCGCGATCGCGCTGCAGGTCGTCGCCGTCTACGCGCCGCCGTTCCAGGCGCTGCTCGGCACGACCGCGATCCCCCTCTCGTCCTGGCTGCTCGCGGTGGCGATCGGCGCACCCCTGTTCCTGATCCCCGAGTTCCTCAAGTTCCGCGGCCAACGAACGGCGTCCGACGGGAATCGCGCGCCACGGGCCCCTGGGTGAACACGACGGAGAGGCGGGGCCCCGGCAGGACGGGCCTCCCGCCTCCCCCTCGGCCTCGCTCTACGGAAGCCGGGCCAGGGGCGGCGGCAGGGAGACGTTGCCGCCGGAGAGGATGGCGACCACGGTCGAGCCGGCATGGGCAGGGGAGGCTCGGGCGAGCGCGGCGAGGGAGACGGCGCCGGACGGCTCGACAACGAGTTTCAGACGCTCGGCGAGGAATCGCATCCAGGACAGCGTGTCCTCGTCGGGAACGCGATGGATCGCACGCAGGTGCGATCGGAGGGCGTGGAAGGTCCGCGGGGAGAGCGCCGTGCGGAGGCCGTCCGCGATCGTGTCCGCGCGTCCCCCGGGCAACGCATCGAGCCCGATCAGGCGGCCCGCCTCCAGCGAACGCGCCGCGTCGTCAGCGCCCGAGGGCTCGGCGCCGTGGACGGCGACCGAGCCCTCGGGTCGCGCCGCCGCGACCGCGAGAGAGGTTCCGCTCGCCAACCCCCCACCGCCGATCGGGACATAGATCGCCGTCGCCTCCGGCGCCTCTTCGAGGATCTCGGCGGCGACGCTCGCCTGTCCGGCGATCACGCGCACGTCGTCGTACGGATGGATGAACGTCGCACCGGTCTCCGCGGCGATGCGTGCGGCGGTCGCCTCGCGATCGGCGATGGTCGGTTCGCACGAGATCACCGCGGCGCCGTAGCCCTCGACCGCCGCGCGCTTCACCGCGGGCGCGTCCTTCGGCATCACGACAAAGGCCGGGACGCCGCGCGCACGCGCCGCGAACGCCAGGGCCTGCGCGTGGTTTCCCGACGAGTGGGTGAGGACGCCCCGCGTCGCCTCGTCGTCGGACAGGCTGAAGACGGCATTCGTCGCGCCGCGTGCCTTGAACGCACCGACCTTCTGCAGGTTCTCGCACTTCAACAGCACGCGGCACCCGAGCCGATCGTCGAGCGTCCGCGACGAGAACAGCGGTGTGACGTGGACGCGGCCGGCGATCCGACGGCGCGCGACCGCGAGATCCTCGGCGGAGGGCAGGTCGAGCGGCCCCACGCCCGTCACTCCCACTCGATCGTCGCGGGCGGCTTGGTGCTGATGTCGTACACGACGCGGTTCACGCCGCGCACCTCGTTGATGATCCGTCCCGAGAGCCGCGTCAGCACCGCACGAGGCAGGTCCGCCCAGTCGGCCGTCATCGCGTCGACGCTCTCGACCGCGCGAACCGCGATCACGTGTTCGTAGGTGCGCCCGTCGCCCATCACGCCGACCGTCTTCACCGGTACGAGCACCGCGAACCACTGCCAGAGGTTTCGGTGAGCTCCGGCCGCCTCGATCTCCTCGCGGACGATCGCATCCGCCTCGCGCAGGATCGCGAGGCGCTCCTCGGTGACCTCGCCGGCGATCCGCACGGCGAGCCCGGGTCCCGGGAACGGCTGGCGCTCGACGAACGAGGCCGGTACGCCGAGTTCCCGTCCGATCGCGCGCACCTCGTCCTTGAACAGCAGACGGAACGGTTCGAGCAACTCGAATCCGAGGTCCTCCGGCAGCCCGCCGACGTTGTGATGGGTCTTGATCGTCGACGACGCGCCGCCGAACGCGCTCTGGCTCTCGATGACGTCGGGGTAGAGCGTGCCCTGGGCGAGGAACCTCGCGCGCTCGACCGTCCGCGCCTCGTCGCGGAACACGTCCACGAACTCGTGGCCGATCCGCTTGCGCTTCGTCTCGGGATCGGTGACGCCGGCGAGCGCACGCAGGAACCGTTCGCGGGCGGGAGCGACGCGCAACGAGATGTGGAAGCGGTTGCGGAACGCGTCCTCGACCTGCTCCGCCTCCCCTTTCCGCAGGAGCCCGTTGTCCACGAAGATGCACTGCAGCCGATCCCCGATCGCACGGTGGATCAGCACCGCCGCGACGGTCGAGTCGACACCGCCCGAGAGACCGCAGATGACCCGGTCGTCGGGCCCGACGCGCTCGCGGATCCGCGCGATCTCGTCCTCGACCCAGGACGACATCGACCAGTCCCCCGCCGCCCCGCAGACGTCGAACAGGAAGTTGCGAAGCAGCTGCGGACCGCGTGGGGTGTGCGTCACCTCGGGGTGGAACTGCACGCCGTAGAGGGGAAGGGTCTCGTGGCGCACGATCGCCTGCGGGGCGTTCGCCGACCGCGCCAGGGAGACGAATCCCTCCGGCATGCGCTCGACGCGATCGCCGTGACTCATCCAGACATCGAGCGGCGACTCCAATCCGTGCAGGAAGGGGTCGTCCGGAAGAACCAGATCGAGAGACGCCGGGCCGTACTCGCGCTGGACCGCAGGGGCGACCTGCCCGCCGACCAGGTGCACCATGAGTTGCAGGCCGTAGCAGATCCCGAGGACCGGGACGCGGCCGTCGAGGAGCGAGGCCGAGAGCGTCGGCGCGCCGTCCTCGTAGACGCTGTACGGGCCGCCCGACAGGATCACGCCCTTCGCCTCGCCGATCCGTCGTTCCAGGTCGGCGGGCAGGACGACTTCGGCGAAGCACCCGAGTTCGCGCACGCGGCGCGCGATCAGTTGCATCGTCTGGCCGCCGAAGTCGACGACGAAGAAGCGCTCGCTCATGCGGGGGGCTCCGGCACGTAGTTGGGCGACTCGCGCGTGATCTGGATGTCGTGCGGATGGCTCTCGCGGACGCCCGCCGCCGTGATGCGCACGAACCGCGCTTCCCGACCGAGTTCCGCGATCGACGCGCATCCGCAGTAGCCCAGGCCGCTGCGGATCCCGCCGACGAATTGGTAGATGAAATGGGCGAGTGCACCCTTGTAGGGCACCCGGCCCTCGACGCCTTCGGGCACGTACTTCTCGCGGGACCGCGAGCCGCCCTGCTGATAGCGGTCGCCGCTTCCGGCGACCATGGCCCCGAGGCTGCCCATGCCGCGCACGCTCTTGAACGTGCGGCCCTGGAAATAGATCACCTCGCCGGGGCTCTCGTCGGTCCCCGCGAGCAGACCTCCGAGCATCACGCTCGACGCGCCGCACGCGAGCGCCTTGACCGCGTCGCCGCTGAAGCGGATGCCGCCGTCGGCGATCACCGGGATGTCGTGCGGGCCCGCCGCCTCGACCGCGGCCGAGATGGCGCTCAACTGCGGCACGCCGACGCCCGCGACGACGCGCGTCGTGCAGATCGATCCGGGCCCGATGCCGACCTTGACCGCGTCGGCCCCGGCGTCGATCAACGCATGGGTCGCCTCGGCCGTCGCGACGTTGCCCGCCACGATGTCGACGTTCGGATGCGCGGCCTTGTAGCGCGCCACGGCGCGGAGCACGTTGTCGCTGTGCCCGTGGGCGGTGTCCACGACGATCACGTCGACGTGCGCGTCCACCAGGCTCGCGACGCGCTCGTCGTCGAACACGCCGACCGCGGCGCCCGCGACCAGTCGCCCCTTCCGATCGAGGTTGGCATCGGGGAAGCGCTTCAGATTGTCGAGATCGCGGATCGTGATCAGGCCCTGCAGTCGCCCCCGATCGTCGGTGAGGAGGAGTTTCTCGACCTTCGCTTCGTGCAGGATCGCGCGGGCGCGCTCGAGCGTGGTGTCGAGCGGTGCGGTGACGAGGGCCTCCTTCGTCATCACGTCCGACACCGGTCCGCTGCCCTCGACGAACTTCAGGTCGCGGTTCGTGAGGATGCCGACGACGCGACCGCTCGTTCCGCCCGCGACGATCGGAATGCCCGAGATCCGGTGGACCTGCATCAACTCGCGCGCGCGATCGATCGACGCGTCGGGAGGAAGCGTGACGGGATCGGCGATCACGCCGTTCACGCTCCGCTTCACACGCGTCACCTCGCGGGCCTGCGCCTTCGCCTCGAGGTTCTTGTGCAGGATGCCGATTCCGCCGAGTCGCGCGAGGCCGATCGCCATCTCACTCTCGGTCACGGTGTCCATCGCCGCACCGACGACGGGAATGTTCAGACCGACGTGGCGCGAGAAGCGCGATCGGAGCGACACCGAGTCCGGCGTGAGCACGCTGTGCCGCGGGACGAGCAGGACATCGTCGAAGGTAAGAGCCGTTCCGAGGATACGGTTTTCCATGATGGCTTCTACCGCCGCGGGCCCTTCCCTCCAAGCGACGCGCGAGAGAGCGCGAGGTCGAGCAGCAGCAGGAACAGCCCGAGCGCGAGGAAGCGTACGCGCCAGCGCTCCACCGGATCGGGGACCAACGCCCCCACCGCGGGCGGCGCGGACGCGGGTCCGCTCGGCGCAATCGAGCGGCCGGGATCCGCCGGCCTCACCCCGACGCGGAGCGTCGGACCCCGCCCGCCGTCGGCGACGACCTCGAGGATGCCGGCGGCGTCCGGGGGCACCACGGGTGCCGCGCCCACCCCGTCCATGCGCACGCCGCGCCGCGCGCCGCGCGCGATGGGCTCGAGAAGGGGGTCGCGCCCGAAGCCTCGCCACCGCAGTTCGAACGGCCCCGGCAGGGCGAGCGGTGCGCGAGGACGCAGGCGTTCGCCGGCCGACACGATCGGCGCAAACGGAACCGCCGGTGCCACCGCGAGCCGACGAACCGCCGCGCGCACGAACAGGGGCAGGTCCGCCTGGAGGGGCAACGCGCTGTGCTCCGGATCCAGCGCGAGGGCGACATATCGCACGCCCTCGCGCGCGCCTTCGGCGAGCACCACGTGCCCGTCGGCATAGGCGAGGGGGGCGAGTTCGCTCCCGACGAGTGCCCGACCGCGCAGCGCCTGCGCGGCGGAGAACGCACGTTCGGCGACGAGCGGATGTCCCGGCGCCGTGCGCCAGACGAGCGGTTCGACCAGATGCGCCCCGAGTTCGAACGGCAACTCGCCCTCGAGGGGGCCGAGGAACACCCATGCTCCGGGGCGCAGGGAGCCCGGCGGCAACGGTGCCCCGTCGACGATCACGACGTCCCGCGCGCGGCCGCGCTCGGGATCCAGCGCGCGCGCGAGGTCGCGCACGTGGACGATGCCGCTCCGCGCGACGTCGACATCCGGGGCGAGCGCATCGACGACCGCCTGGGTATAGGGTCGGACGCGCCCGCCGTGCGCGAGGAGCACGGACGGCTTCGGGGACGACGGGAGCACCGCGCGCAACTCGTCGTTCGCGCCCCACGCATCGCGCCCGAGCAGTTCGACGACGCACTCCGTCGGGACCGACGGGCGCGCGACCCGCACGTCGAGCACGACGGTCTCGCCCGCGGCGAGGACGACGTCGCGCTCGTCGGCGGGGAGACTCCCCAGGCGCGTCCGCAGCGAGCGGGTGACCGGTGCGGTGTCGTGGTTCACGAGCGCCAAGCGCAACCCGAGCGCGTCCTCGCCGCCCGACTCGACCGTGAGGTCGACGACGCCCTGGTCGCGGCGCGTGGCGCCGATGCCGTGCCGGAGGATCGAGATGCCGCCGGGCGGCTCCCTCGCGGGCAGCGCGCGCGCCGTGAGCACGACGATCCGTCCGCCGCCCCGCTCGACGAGCGACTCCGTGGCACGCGCGATCGCGTCGTCGAGATCGACCGTCGCGGTCGACGGCGCGGGTGTCGCCGCGCGCAGCGCGGCGATCAGTTCGCGCGGATCGCGAGTGAACGACGCGATGCGCTCTGTTCCGCGTCCCGCACGCCAGATCGCCGCCGGGGCGAGCAGACCATCCGTTCCTCGCGGCAGCGACTCGATCCACGCGCGGGTGTGCGCGAAGGCATGCTCGATGCGCGCTCGACCGTCGGCCTCCTCGGCGCTCGTCGTACGATCCGCGTCGATCACGAAGGCCGTGGGAGGCTCCGTCGTCCTGGCGACCCGCGGTGCGAGGCCCGCCAGCGCCGCGGTCCATGCGGCCAACGCGGCGAGTCGCGAGGCCAGCGCGAGCCGATCGCGAATCCGCCGGAAACGCGCCGCCTCGCGAACCGGCCCCAATCCCTCGAGGACGAGATGGAGCGACGCGACGAGGCGGCGGCGGCGCTTCTTCAGGTAGAGGTGCAGTCCGACGATCGGCGCCGCCAGCGCGAGGGCGAAGAGCGCCCGCGGCTCGGCGACGTCCCAGGCCGCCAGGACGAGCCCGACGCCGCTCATGCGGTCCGCCGCCCCCAACCGACCCCGAGCAGCCGCGGCAGCACCTCCCACAGCGACGTGCGGACGTCGATGCGACGGTAGGCGATGCCCCGACCGACGCACCACGCTTCGAGCCGCCGCGCCCGCCGTCGCCACGCCTCGCGCATCGATGCGACGAGTTCCTCCGTGACGTCCACCTTCACGACGGCGCCGGTCTCCGCGTCCACGCACGCGAGCGCTTCGCCGACCGGCAGATCCACGTCCGCCGCATCGACGACGTGCAACGCGACGACGTCGAGACCGCGCGCTTTCAACAGGGCGAGACCGTCCACGCCGGAACGCGCCTCATGGAAGTCGGAGACGAGGACCGCGAGCGCACGACGACGCTGTCCGACGAGCGCGCGGGAGAGGTCCGCGACGAGTCGTCCGCGCCCGCCCGACGGCGCCGCGGCCACCTCGTCGAGGAGGCGCGCCGCGGACCCCGCACCAGGCGCGAACGAGGTCGCGCCCGATCCGAGCGCCGGCAGCCACGCGATGCGCACCCGATCCAGTTGCATCGACGTCACATACCCGAGCGCTCCGGCGAGCCGCCGCGCGGCGCGATCCTTCGCTCCCTCCATCGACGCGCTCCGGTCGATCGCGAGCAGGAGTTCGACGGCTTCCTCCGCCTCGAAGCGCTTCACGACGAGGTCGCCCAGCCGGGCGTACACGTTCCAGTCCACGTACCGCAGGTCGTCGCCCGGCGCGTAGTCTCGATGATCGGCGAACAGTCCGCTCGAGCCGAATCGCCGGCTGCGCCACGCACCGTGCAACGGAACGCCGTGCGGCCGTGCCGGGACGAGCCGCAGGTTCTCGAGCCGGCGACGTTCGTCGGGCCCGAACAGGCGTTGTCCCGGCGTCATCGGCCCCCTTCCGCGCGGCGCAGGCGGGCTCGCAGCGCATCGAAGTAGCGGAGCAGGTAGGCCCGGTCGTCCGCGCCGAGGACCTCCCGACGCAGGGCCTGTTCGGCGGCGCGATCGAGATCGGGCAACGCCTCCTCCAACGGGCGGAAGCGCGGGGCCTCGGTGCCCGCGTCCGGGTCCCGGACGGCGACGATCGCGTCGTCCTTCCGAATCGGTGCGGCGTCGGCGGCGAACGGTTCGACCACCTCGACGCGGTCGGGGGCGGGAGGGGGCGCGGGCGGAGGGGGCGGCTCCTCGCCCTCGGCGATCTCCGGCTCCGGCGGAGGCGGCTCGGCCGCCGGGTCCGGGCGAGACGGTTCCTCCTCGTCGCCACCCCCCGACGAGGTGCCGTCGGCGATCTCGACGATCGCTCGACCGACCAGCACCGGCTCGTCGACGACGGCGGGGCCGCCCGGGAACGGGCCGAGGTGCAGGTCCAGACGGTGCGAGCCGGGCGTCGCGAGCGCACGCAAACCGTCGAACCGATCGAAGGCGATGTCGAACGAGCGGTCGAAGGAACGCCCCGGCTCGAGAAGGACGTCCTCGACGTTCCACGGCCCCGCGTCGTCCCAGGTCATCGTGACGCGCGCGGGAACCGGCGCCGGTCGGCCGTCGGGCGTCCGCTGCCCGAAGTCGGGCAGCGCGATCACGAAGCGCAAGCGCACCCGCAGCCCCTCCGCGTCGATCGGCAGCCGACTCGGCGCGTGCGCCTCGGCTCGCGGCGAGCGGCGGCTCACCTCGTCGGCGTCGAGCACGGGCGCATCGCGCGCCATGGTCCCGAACGCCGCGGCGCCCCGTGCGAGCAGGTCCAGCAGGGCGCGTTTCGACGGGTCGCCGACGGCGTGGCGCCATCCCGCGGACTGCGCGAGGACGCGTCCGTCGGCGTCGATCACGACGTGCGTCGGACTCTCCTCGATCACCCGCTCGGTCGGCAGGAACTTGAGTTGCACGACGCACGCGAACGCGCGACTCGCCGCGACGACGTCGGGATCGCGGTACAGCGCCTGCCAGGCCGAGAGGTCGTGCGGCCAGGGAGTTGCACCCGTCGCCGGTCGGGCGTGCAACGCGATCCACACGGGACGGCCGACGTCGCGAGCGGCGCGCATCGCGACCTCCGCGTCCGCGAACCACGCCACGCCGCCGGACGTCGGCGCCTCGTCCTCGGCCCGGGCGCCGGCGACGAGCATCATGAGCGCCGCGACGACGATCGACCCGCGGAGGCGACTCATCGCGCGCCTCCGTCCCGGCCCCGCGACGGCAAGGCCTCGACCGGAAGCGGATCCTGCGCGCACCAGCGCAGCCAGCGGTCGGCGGGCAGCCGCCCGGGACCCGTCGTGGGCGGACCGTCGGTCGCGCCGAGACCAACCGCGTCGCCGCGTCCGACCCCGCGCACGCCGAGCAGACCGCTCACGCCGGGCGCGAGCAACAGGAAGGCGAACAGGAACGCCAGGAGGCGCGGCAACCACCGTCCGCCGAAGCCCCGCCGGGAGGGGAGGAGAGGCTCGTACCGCGCGAGCGCCGTCGTGGCGGCGCGGTGGAGCGCGTGGTCGAGCGGCGCGCGCGGCGGTTCGATCTCGACGGCCGTGGCGACCTGGTCCTTCAGGTCGAGGCGGTCGTCGAGCGACGCGGCGACGCCATGCAGATCCCGACGCGAACCGGCGCGGAGGAGGACGGCGAGCGGGTGGCGCAGGAAGAAGAGGCCGATCGCCGCGAGGGTGGTCGGCACGATGCGACCCTCCAGGTGCGCGAGTCCCGGCAACCGGACGATGGCGCGGCTCGCGAAGGCGAGCGCACACGCCACGACGAGGATCCCGAGATGAAGGCGCCGCACGCGGCGACCGCCCCGGTCGGGCGCGAGCGCACGGCGGAGGCGGCGTAGTTGGGTCGAGAGGGGCGACGCCAAGCGAACGGTCCGGACCGCGGGGACGATCGAAGAGGCTACCGCAGCCGGGGGCGCCGGGGCGCGCCCGGTCAGCCCCTCCGTGCGTACGGGTTCGATGACGACCGATCCGCTCGCGGCGCGCCTTCCCTTCGCGTCCACCGCCGGTCCGGGTTCGCAGGCGGGGAGCGGAAGGTCGCCGTGGAGGGCGACGTGGGGTCGTCCGTGACGGTTCAGGCCCCGCACTCCGCGCGCACGTCCGATGGCGACCGATCCTCCCAAGGCATGCCTTCCCTTCGCGTCCACCGCAGGTCCGGGCTCGCAGGCGGGGAGCGGAAGGTCGCCGTGGAGGGCGACGTGCGGTGGATCACTCAAGCCCGACACGGCGGCCTGAGCGCCCGCGATCTGCGAAGCCGTTCCTCCGCAAGGTTCAAGACCCCCTGAACGGACACCCCGCGGGGGGTCCAGCGCGGTAGGTTGTCCGACCCATGGACTACGCCGAGCGGCAGATCATCGCCTGGTTGGCCATCCTGGTCGGTTCGTACTTCATGGCGAAGAGTGCGGTGAGTCGTCGCGACCGTGGCCAGATCCGCGAGTTGCTCGGGCTCCCGATCGACAAGGTCAAGCGCTTCCGCCACTTCTTCGTCCAACGCCTCGAACGGATCGTCGGCTTCCTCTTCGTCCTCGTCGGCGTGGCGATCCAACTCTACATCGTCGTGCGTCAGCACCAGCGGCAGTCCGGCGCCAACGATCCGCGGCAGGCGCTCGCGAACATCAGCACCTATCTCGCGATCGCGATCGGAGCGATGATCGTGATCACCGTCGCGATGCACTTCATCTGCTCGTACTTCGCGCGACGGATCTTCCTCGACATCCTCGGGTACCTGATGGTCCGCCAGAACTACCGGCTCGCCGACGATCCCGCGTTGATGATGCAGATCGGCGAGATGCTCGGCGTCGCCCACGAGGACGCCGACACCGTCGAGACCTACACGAGGCGCATCGAGGGGGCGTTGCGCCTCGATCGGATTCGCGCGGACCTCCTGCGCGCGGGCAAGCTCCCGGACGGCGACGCGCCCGGATCCCTGCGCGACTGAGCGGCGCCGGGTATCCTCCCGCGATGCTCGACGAGAACTACGAACCGCGGACGATCGACGCCTTCGCCCAGGCTCTCTGGGCGAACGAGGGCGTCCATCGATTCGACCCGAACGCCCCGGGGGAGGTGTTCAGCGTGGACACGCCGCCGCCGACGGTGTCGGGTTCGCTGCACGTCGGGCACGTGTTCTCCTACACCCAGGCCGAGTGCATCGTCCGCTATCGCCGGATGCGCGGCGGCAACGTCTACTACCCGTTCGGGTTCGACGACAACGGTCTTCCGACGGAGCGTCTCGCCGAGAAGGAGCACGGGGTGCTCGGTCGCGACACGCCGCGCGAGGAGTTCGTGCGCCTCTGCCGCCTCACCGCCGCCCGCTACGAGGCGGAGTTCGAGTCGCTCTGGCGGAGCCTCGGCATGTCCGCGGACTGGTCGCTCCGCTACGGCACGATCGACGAGCGCTGCATCCGGATCAGCCAGCGCGGCTTCCTCGATCTGCTCGCCAAGGGCGAGGCCTACCGCAAGACCAGCCCGACGATCTGGGACACCGAGGTGCGGACGGCCGTCGCCCAGGCCGAACTCGACGACAAGACCCAGAAGACGCGGATGAACCGCCTCCGCTTCGACCTGGTCGACGGCGGTTCGGTCGAGATCGCGACGACCCGGCCCGAACTGCTCTCGGCCTGCGTCGCGATGTTCCTCCATCCATCCCACCCGCACGCCGCCTCGCTGCTCGGACGGCGCGCGCGCGTGCCGCTGTTCGGGCACGAGGTGACGATCCGCGCCGACGAGAAGGTCGATCCGGCGAAGGGCACCGGCATCGTGATGTGCTGCACCTTCGGCGACAAGACCGACGTCGAGTGGTTCCAGAAGCACGGCCTCGACCTGCGCCAGGCGATCGACCTCGACGGACGGATGACCGCGCTGGCCGGTCCGGAGGCCGGCCTCTACGTGAAGCCGGCACGTCAGGCGATCCTCGAGCGCCTGCGCGAGTCCGGCCACCTGCTCGGGCAGCAGGAGATCGAAAACGTCGTCAAGGTCTCCGAACGCACCGGCCGCGAGATCGAGTTCCTTCCGACGCGCCAGTGGTTCGTGCGGGTGCTCGACAAAAAGGAACGCCTGATCGAACTCGGAGAGCGCGTGCGCTGGTTCCCCGAACACATGGGGAAGCGCTATCGCAATTGGGTCGAGGGGTTGGAGTGGGACTGGTGCATTTCGCGCCAGCGCTTCTTCGGCGTGCCGTTCCCGGTCTGGTTCTGCGACGGATGCGATCACGTGTTCGCCGCGCCCGACGCGTGGCTGCCGATCCTCGACCACGCCGATCACACGATCACCGACCCGTGCCCGACCTGCGGCGGGACATCATGGACCCCCGAGCGGGACGTGATGGACACGTGGGCGACATCCAGCGAGACACCGGCGATCAACCACCGCTGGGGCGAGGCGGGCGACGCGCCGCGCGCGCCGCTGCCGATGTCGCTTCGCCCGCAGGCCCACGACATCATCCGCACCTGGGCCTTCTACACGATCGTGAAGTCGAACGCCCACTTCGGGGACGTGCCGTGGCGCGACGTGATGGTGTCGGGCCACGTGCAGGCGCCCGGCCGCGTCAAGATCAGCAAGAGCAAGGGCAACGCGCCGACCGACCCGCGCGAGTTGATCACGTCGCACGGCGCCGACGCGACGCGCTACTGGGCGCTGTCGGCGACGCTCGGCAACGACTACCAGTACAACGAGGACGACTTCAAGCAGGGACGTCGACTCGGCGTGAAACTCTGGAACGCCGCCCGGCTGGCGCGGCGTCACCTCGAGGACTTCGATCCGAAGGCGGCGCGACCGGCGGACGCGCCGATCGACGCCTGGATCCGCGGGCGCCTCGCGGAGACGATCGAGACCGCGACGGACCATCTCGAGCGGTACGAGTTCGGCCTGGCGAAGGGCGACGTGGAGCGATTCTTCTGGGGCGACCTCTGCGACAACTACCTGGAGATGATCAAGTCCCGCCTGCACGGGGGCGACGGGGCCCCCGCGCGCGACGCTCGCCGCGCGGCCCAGGCCGGCCTCTACGACGTGCTCGGCGCGGTCGTGCGGTTGTTCGCGCCGTTCCTTCCGCACGTCACCGAGGTGATTTGGCAGGAGCTGTTCCGGGAGCGGGAGGGCATCGTGTCGGTCGCTCGCGCGCGCTGGCCCGAGCCGCACCCCCCGGCCGACGCGGACGAGGCGCGCGCGGACGGCGACGCCGCGCTCGCGGCGCTGACCGCGGTTCGGCGCTGGCGCACCGAACAGCGGGTCGCCGCCGGCAAGCCTCTCCGCGCGGCGCGCCTCGCGCTCGGTGCCGATGTCGCGCGTCGCTTCGAGCGCGTGCGCGAGGCGGTCGTCACGGCCGCCCGCCTCGATCTCGTCGAGGCGCTGCCGAGTGCCGACGTCGAACCCCGCGAGGCCCGCTTGACGGCCGCCGAGCCGGAGTCCTCGCCCCCGTCCTGAATCCGCCCCCGTCCCTCGTGCGGGAGCGGGCCCGGAGAGACGTAGACTCCGCGAGCGATCCGCGTCGCGGACGCTAGGAGCCACGCCCGCGCATGTGCGGATTCATCGGACTCGTCGGCCCGGAGCACGCGGCCGGCACCCTGGCGGACGCGTTGCTCGTCCTTCAGCATCGTGGACAGGACGCCGCCGGCATCACGGCGTTCGACGGGGATCAGTTCCGCACCCAGCGGGGAGCGGGCATGGTGCGCGAGATCTTCCGGGCCGACAACCTGCGCCCGCTCCTCGGACGGATGGCGATCGGCCACACGCGCTATCCGACCGTCGGCAGCGGAACCGCCGAGGACGCGCAGCCGCTCTACACAAACTCGCCGTACGGCATTGCGATGGCGCACAACGGGAACGTGACGAACTTCCCCGCTCTCAAGACCGAACTCTGCCAGGTCGAGGGCCGCCGCCTGCAGACGAGTTGCGACGTCGAGGCGATCCTCAACGTGTTCGCGGCGGCGCTCCTGCGGGAGGACCGCCGCTCGCAGTGGCCGGATCAGGCGTACGCGGCGATGCGCGAGGTGTTCGCGAAGGTGCGCGGCTCGTACAGCGGCGTCGCGATCGTCGGCGGGCGCGGCCTCGTGGCGTTCCGGGATCCGTTCGGCATCAAGCCCGCGATCCTCGGCAAGCGCGTCGAGGACGGCGAGACCTGGTGGTGCGTCACGAGCGAGAGCGCCGCGTTGACGGTCCTCGGGTTCGACGTCGTGCGCGACCTCGATGCCGGTGAGGTGGTCGTGATCGATCCGAACGGCGCGCTCGCGCAGAGCGTCGTCGTTCCGCCGGAGCGGGTCCGTCACCGTCCGTGCGTGTTCGAGTTCATCTACTTCGCGCGCCCCGACAGCGTCATCGACGAGATCAGCGTCTATCGGGCGCGACTGCGCCTCGGCGCGGTGCTCGCGCGGCTCGTGAAGGAGCGCGGCATCGTGCCGGACGTCGTCGTCCCGGTCCCCGAGTCCGCGCGACCCGCCGCCCTCGAGTGCGCGCGCGAGCTCGGCGTGCTGTACCGCGAGGGGCTCCTGAAGAATCGCTACGTGGGCCGCACGTTCATCATGCCGGGACAGGGCAACCGCGCGAAGAACGTGCTCGCCAAGTTGACGCCGGTGCCGATCGAACTCGAGGGCAAGGACGTGCTGCTCGTCGATGACAGCGTCGTTCGGGGCACGACGACGCGCGCGGTGGTCGAGATGGTGCGCAAGGCCGGTGCGACGAGCGTCATCGTCGGCGTGGCCTCGCCGAAGATCGTCCACCCGTGCGTCTACGGGGTCGATATGCAGACGAAGGACGAGTTCCTCGCGCGGCGCGAGCCGACCGACGAGGGCATCGCCCGCGCGCTCGGCGCCGACGCGATCGTCTACGTCCCCCTCGAGGAACTCGAGGACGCCGTGCGGGGCCCGACGACACGCGTCACGTCGTTTTGCCGCGCCTGCATGGACGGCGACTACCCGACCGGCGACATCACGCCGGAGGTGCTCGCGACGATCGAGTCCGAACGCAGCCGCGCCGCGCGGGCCTGACGCGTCGGGGACCGGCGCGGGCCCGGGTCTCGGGCGCGCGTCCGGGAACGACTCCGAACCGCCGATCCGGGCGGGTCAGCGCACCCGGTGCAACGCGAAACGGAAGTACGAGCGGCGCCCCTCGAAGCGGGCCTCGGCCCCGGAGGCGAGATCACGGTAGAGCACGAGGTCCGCGGGGACGATCGTCAATCTCTGGCGAAAGGGTGCATACCCCGGGCGGCTCACGTGGAGCTCGTACGGACCGGGACGCACGGGTCCGACGAGATAGCCGTCGTCGCTGCGTGCTTCGAGGAGCAGCGCCCGGCTCGCTTCCCGCCACGCCGCGTCGTCCCCCACCGGCCCGCCGAGCACGCCCCACTGCACGAGATCGAGCCAGTTCGCCCCGTCCTCGCCGGACTCCAGATCGACGATCGCGCCGAACACCGGCGCACCCGCCCCGGCCAACGGGTTTGCGGTGTGCTCGGTGAGATCGAGACCGAGAAAGGCGCCCTCTTCCAACGTGACGTTCACGACGTGGCCGTCGGGTCCGGGTTCATGCGCGAAATCGACGCGGACGGCCTGCGGTGCGTACCCCGGTGCACCGACCGCGAGATCGATCGCTTCGCGCCACTTCCGCAACGGGTGCGGACGGGGGATGCCGAGCCCGTCGAGCACGAAGCGCCCCTCGGCGTCGGCATGGGCGAAGCGGAACAGTTGCTCGCGCTCGGTGATCGGGTCCGCGCCCCGGGTCTGCCAGCCGCGGTCGAACAGACCGATGCGTGCGCCGGGAATCGGTTGGCCGCGCTCGTCGACGACGACGCCTCGGGCGCGCACGCCTCGATGGAGGAGGACCACGCCGAGATCGCGTTCCGCCGACGGCGGCACGAGGGCGGTTCCCGTCCAACGGAGGCCGGGCGCCAGCAGCGCGATCTCCAGTCCTTCCGCGGGCAGATTCGAGAGCACGACCCGGCCAGCGTGCGGCGCCACGCCGCGATCCACCACCACACGGCCGTCCCGCGTCGCTCGTGCCAGCACGTGGACGAACGCCATCGGCGCTTCGCTGATGCCCTCGCGGAGATCCATGCGGAGGGTTCCCGTCGCGGGGAGCACGAAGCGGCGCGGCGGAGCGCCGGGAACGACTGCCTCACGCCCGAACTGCACGCGGGTCGTCGGCGCTTCCGGATCGCCCGGGCGACCCGGCTCGTAACCGTAGGTGAGTTCCACCGATGGCGCGAGGCTCTCGACCCCTTCCAGGGTGAACGCGCCGGTCGCATCCGTCTCCGCAACGACGCCCGCCGCGCGAACGGTGACGCCCGGAAGCGGGCGGCCGGTCTCGTCCTCGATGGTTCCTCGAACGCGTCGTGCGTCGTCGCGAAGGGCCTCTTCCAGCCGGAGATCGAGCCCTCGGTCGATCGGGAACGCGATGCGCGCGAGCAGGCTCCGGTGGCCGGGCACATAGGCCCGCACGAACGCCTCCGGAGCCCCCCACCCGCGCAGCACGAACGAACCGTCGGCCCCCGTCGAAACGACGCGATCCCCTTCGAGAGGAAGGTCACCGTCGCGCGGACGCGACGACACCAGGAGGACGACGCCCGCGCGCGGCATCCCCTGCGGATCGAGGACGCGCCCGTGAAGAGCCCAACCCGCCGGAGGATCGAGCGACGCCTCGACGGTCGCGCCGGGAGACAGGACGACGCGCTGATCGAGATCGACGCCCGCGCCGCGCACGCCGACGCGCAGCGGCAGGTCCGCCTCGACGTCGGCCAGGACGAAGCGTCCGTCCCGATCGATCGGGACGCGACGCGGTGCGTCGAGCACGAAGCCGTCACCGAAGACCTCGCGCACCACCGCCGCCGCTTCCGGCTCGACCTCGACGTAGGCCTCCGGGTCGAGGTGGGCCGTCGCCACGGTGCCCTGGATCGTGCCGGAGGCGACGGCGAGCACGACGTCGCCCAGGTCTCGTCGCAGCGGCCCGGTCGCGGGCGGCATCGCCGCGACGCGCACCGGGCTGCGACCGTAGGCCGTCACCCGCAACGCGATCCGTGCGACGGCGGGTCCGCGCCACGTGAAGCGACCCGCGGCGTCGGACGGGTGCGCGAAGCCGAGTTCCACGGGACCGAATCCCCGGACCAGGGCGCCCTGGATCGGTGCGCCGTGCTGGTCGACGATCCGTCCGGTGATCTCGAGCGGCGGATCGAGAACCAGCGTGACGTCCCGATCGCGGCCGGCGAGAAGCCGCACCGACGGCCCGCGGCGCTCCGTCGTGTCGAGATCCACGGCGACGACTCCCGGCGGCAGGTGATCGAGAACGACGGTGCCCCCCGCATCCGTGCGGAGAGCGGCGCCCGGAACCGGCGGGCGGACCCGAACCGGGACGCCCGAAGCCGGCGATCCGTCGGCTTCGCGCACGCGCACCACGAGCGGCGCGACGGCCGCTTCGAGTTCGACGACGAGATCGTCGGCGAGGGACTCCGCGCCGATCTCGACCCATCGATGGCCGACCGCGCCGAACGCGACGCGCGCTTGGCGCGGGGTGACGGCGATCCGCACCCCCCGCGCGGCGTCCGTGCTCTCGAGCACCTCGCTCTCGGCGCCCACCACGGCGTGCAGCGGTCCGCGGAACCGCCCCTCGGCAGCCCGGACGACCACGGTCACGCGGCGCGGAGGCGGAGGACTCGGAACGTCGGGTTCGGGTTCGACGGGCGGCGTTCGCTCCGCCTGCGAGGGTCGGTCCACGACCGGCTGCGGTTCATCGCGCGGGCCGTTCGCCAGTCGCGGCACGATGAACCACGCTCCCGCCGCGACGATGCCGAGGAACGCAAGGACGTACAGCCAACTCTCGCGATCCACGGGCCCTCCGCCGCGGGGCCGACGGCACCCGTCGTCGCGACCTTCCGCGGACATCGTGCCCGCGAGGGCACGGTTCGTCAGGGAAACGCGCGCAGCGAGCGCTCGGAGCGGAGCACCACCTGGCCATCGGGCTCGACCCAGGCGAGTCCCTTGGCGGTGACGCCGTCGCGTTCGGCCTCGACGCGGACGCGCTGGTCCGCGTTCACGGCGAGCACGTTGACGCGCCGCCAGCCCTGCTGCCGCAACCCCTTGCGCACCAACTCACGAAGGTCCGCGGGGCGGTCGGCAACGGGCGGCGCCTGCTCATGCGATCCGAGCGTGGCCGACTCGACCTGCTCGACGGCATGGGCCACCTCCGCCTCGAGATCGTCCAGGCGCCGGCCGAGCAGACCGAGTTGCGCTTCGAGCGCGCGCCCGCCGTGGTCCCGCGCCGCGTCGCTTCGCTCGCCGTGGGATGCCTCGCGCCGCGCGGCCTGACGCATCTTGGTCTCGATGGCGGCGAGACGATCGCGCAACTGGATCATCTCCAGCGCCAGTCGGCAGCCGACCCGATGGCCGCGCCATGCGACGACGAACGTTGCGGCGGCGGCGAGCAACACGGCGAGGTCGAGAAGGAACGGCACGCCGCGAGTCTACGGCCGCCCGGGGTCCGTGAACACCCCGTCGCGGAGGACCAGACCCCGTCGCGCCTCGGCCGCGACCCGCGCGTCATGGGTGATCAGGAGCACCGTCGTCCCCGAGGCGTGCGCGTCACGGATCAACGCGAGCACGCGTTCTCCCGCCTCGCTGTCGAGATTCCCGGTGGGTTCGTCGCAGAGCAGAAGCCGCGGTCGCTTGACCAGCGCGCGGGCGAACGCGACGCGCTGCTGCTCGCCCCCGGACAGGCGAGCCGGATCGTGCGATCGGCGCGCAAGCAGCCCGACGCGATCCAACGCTTCGTCGGCGCGCCGCACCCGTTCTCGACGTCCGACCCGCTGATAGAGCAGCGGCAGCGCGACGTTCCGCCACGCCGGTTCGTCGCGCAGCAGGTGAAAGCGTTGGAAGACGAACCCGATCGTTCGGCCCCGCACCGCCGCGAGCGCCGCATCATCGAGACGCGCGACATCGTCTCCGTCGAGGAGGTACCGCCCCGCCGTCGGGCGATCGAGGCAGCCGACGACGTGCAGGAACGTCGACTTGCCGCTGCCCGACGGCCCCATCACGGCGACGTAGTCGCCCGGATCGAACGCGAGGTCGGTCGGCTTCAACGCCTCCACCGGAACGACGCCCGGATACGTCCGCGCGACGCCCTCCAAACGGATCGACGCTCCGTGGTTCATCGCATCCTCCTCGCGAGCACGCGCGCCGGATCGATCGACGCGGCACGCCACGCGGGCAGCAGCGCGGCGAGGGCGCCGATCGTCGCGGCGACGGCCAGCGCCACGCCCGCGTAGCGCGGTTCGAATCGGAACGGGAACTCGACGAGGCGGGCGAGCCATCGCGCCGCGAGCGCGCCGAGGGGCAATCCGATCAGCCCGCCGGCGACGGCGACGATCGTGCTCTCGAACCCGACCTGCCAGGCGACGTCGCCGCGGCGCGCGCCCTCGACGCGGCGGATCGCCAACTCGTCCTGGCGTTCGCGGACCCCCACCAGGCTCATCGTCGCGACCAACATCGCCGCGACGAGCGCGATGAGCATCCAGAGGAGATTGCCGACGAACGCGCCCGCCTGCGTCGTTCCGCCGAGGGCTTCCATCCACGCCTTGCGCACGCGCAGGGCGAGCCGGGGCCGCGTCGCGACCGGATGCACGGCGTCGATCGCGTCGAGCAGTCGGTCGGCGACCGCCGGCACATCGGCGAGATCGCGTGCGACGACGCTGATGCCGGTCAGTTCGTCCGCCGCGGCGTTCGGTCCGAGCGGCGCGTAGACGTTGCGGAACGCGAGCATGCCGGCGCCGATCAGTCGCGTGTTGCGACCTGCGTCGAACTCCTCGAAGACGGCGCGATGGCTCATCGGGTCGACGAGCACGCCGACCACGAAAAACCCGCGACGCTCCGTGCCCCGACGGGCCACGAACCGTGCACCGACGAGGCGCCCCGGCTCGGCCGCCGCTCCCTCCAGCCCGTCGCGCAGCGCATCGCGTGCGATCGCCTCATCGAGGACCACCGGGACGTCGCCTCCGGCCTCCTCCGCGGCCGAGGCCTCGGCGTCGTTCCACCACCGTCCTTCGAGCAACGGAACGTCGAGCGTCGCCGCGATCGCGGCGGGCGCGCCGACGGCGAGCACCCCCTCGACCGCGGGCCTCTCCGCGTCGTCGCGATGGAGATCCGCGACCCGATGCACGCGCGGCACGATCGCCTCGACGAGTCCGGCCGTCGCGCTCCGCACCGCGCCCACGATCGCGGCGTCGAAGCGCTCGCGGCCGCCGAACAGTCCGATCACCTGGACCCGTTCGACATCGATCGTGCGCGCGCCGAACCGCGCCACGTCCGCCCGAACGTCCCGGTCGAAGCCGTGGGCGAGCGAGATCACGTTGCCGACGACAGCGACCGCCGCCGAGCAGGTCAACGCGGCGAGCAGGGATCGCAACGGATGTCGCGCGATCGCGCGAAGCGCCTCGCCGAGGGGACGGATCGCACGGCCGGTCATTCCACGTCCAACGCCGAGGCGGGATCGGATCGCGCGACGCGGCGCGCCGGAAGCCACGCCGCGACACCGCCGACGAGGAGCGCGACGCCGCACGCGAGCGCGGCGCGAAGCGAAGGGAACGTCCAGGCGAACCCACTCGCCGGTTCCCAGCGCACGCGCAGCGCGGCGAGCGCGCAACCGAGTCCGCATCCGAGCGCGGCACCGAACGCGCCGAGCAGCACCCCTTCCGCCAGGACCTGTCTCGCCACGTCACCGCGCGTCGCTCCCTCGACGCGGTGCAACGCGATCTCGCCGCGTCGCGCGATCGCGGTGACGAGGCCGAGGTTGGCGATCGCGACGGCCCCCATCCCGAGGCATGCGAGGAACATCGCCAAGGCGACGCCTCGGAATCGGTCGAGGCGCTCGTCGAGCAACGACGGCAGCACGAGCGCGTGTCGCGCGAGCACGGGGCGGTCGGCGAACGCCTCGTGCTGGCGCAGCCGATGTCCCGCACCGCGGATCGCGGCCGGATCGCGGAGGCGAACCACGATCTCGTCGACGACATCGTCCCGCGCCGCCGCGAAGGGGACGTGGATCGACTCGTCCCGATGCGGCCACCGGCGGACCGAGGGCGGCACGCCGAGCACCGCGAGGAGAGGCAGGGCGACTCCCCGGTAGAGCGGATGGCGCGTGTCGAACCCCGCGTCGTCCGTCGCGAGCGCGAGCGCATCGCGGGGCGCCGTCACGCCGACGACCTCGTGGCGCAGACCGTTCGGGCCGTCGATCCGATCGCCCACGTCGAGGCCTACCCGGCCGAGGCGGGAGGCGACACCCGCTTCGACGACACAGACGGTGTGCGGGTCGCCCTCACGGAGCCAGCGTCCGCGCGCGAGCGACAACCCGCGCGCGGCGCCTCCTTCAGGCGTCGTCGCGATCCAGGTGGGCGCTTTCGGCGGCGGGCTCGAGGCGGGGTCATCACCCTCCGCGTCGAACAGGGTCCCCTCTCGCTCGTCACCGGGCACGAGCAGGCGCACGGCCCCCGCGTCGCGCAGTTCGGGGCCGAGGGTCTCGCGGACCACGGCGAGATCGCGAACCGTCAGGGGATCGCCCGCCGCCGTCGGATCGCGAACGAGAACCAGGCGGTCCACGCCGAGCGCCTCCGCCCGCTCGCGCGCGGCCGCCCGGGTGCCGTCGAGCACGGCCGCCGGCAGGATGGCGGCCGCGACCCCCCACGCGGTGCCCTGCGCCAGCAGGAAACTGCGCAGCGGCCGGCGCACGATCGCACGCGCGGCGAGCGAGAGGGACGGGGAGACATGCACCGGGCGCGGAGCCTACCCTGCTCGGTCGCACCGCGTTTCGACGATACGTGACGAGAACGCGGCGGACGACCGGGCGCGACGCGACGGCTTCCGGTCCTCTCC
The DNA here is from genome assembly GCA_964586025.1 of uncultured Planctomycetales bacterium. Lineage (GTDB taxonomy): Bacteria > Planctomycetota > PLA2 > PLA2 > JAEUHO01 > JACKGW01. The sequence continues at coordinate 23,117 of CAZPGF010000009.1, read as the reverse complement.
CGCTTCGGCCCCCGTCGGATACGGGCCTCCTGCCCCGCGTTCGTTCAGGAATCGTCGATCTGCGAACGTGCGGCTTCGCGGATCGGAAGCGCTCAGGTCGGCCTCGGCGAGCGGGCCCGGCGTCGTGGGGCGAGGCGAGCGAGGTGGGTGCCGAGCCACGCGGCGAGCAGGGCGAGTACGGCCATCGTGATCGCGGGCCGATCGAGGGGACGAAGCGGTCGTTCGGGCGAGGAGGCGGCGCCGCCCGTCGTTCCGCGCGGGCGGTCGAATGCGTCGCCGAGGCGGGTCGTCGTGGCGTCGAGGAGCCCCTCGGCGCGCCATCCGGCTCCGACCTCCGGTCCTCCGAGCAGGTCGAGCAGGTTGTCGAGCAACAGCGGCAGGAGGGGCGTCGTCGCGAGCGGCGGACGTCCCGCGCCGAGCGGGGCGGTCAGCGTCACGACGCGATCGCGTCGGACGAGAAGGGGAAGGGTTCGCTCGCCGTCGCGCCACCCGAGCAGCATGACGTCGTGGCGCACCGCCTCGACCATCGCGCGCGAGAGTCGGACGGACCCGATCGACGGACCGAGGTCCTTTGCGATCGACGACCCGGTTCTCACGCGCACGGCGCTCGCCGGGACCTCCTCGAGATCAAGGGAGTCGTCGCCGGCGATGCGCAACGCCATCGTGTCGCCGGCCGCGGCTTCCGCGCCGACGACGAGGCGCGCCTCCGCGACGTTCGCGACGAATCGCGCCCGTCCCGCGGCCGCCGCGGCGGCGCGAACCGCGTCGGCCGTTCGCGAATCGACGGCCGAAGCGACGAACAGCGGGATGCGCGTGCGCACGAGTCGCACCGTGTCGTCGGCAGCGAGCGCGTCGTCGAGGCCGGAGGTGAGGACGATCGCGAGGTCCTCGCCGTCGGCGAGAGCCGAGGTGTGCAACGCGAATCCCGCGGCGCCGCCCGCCGCGAGCGGTGCGACGCGCTCGGCGAGGACGTTGCCGTCGCCGTCGCGCAGCGAGACCCGCGCCTCGACGAGCGCGCCTTCGCCCGGCGCCCGCTCGACGGTGGCCTGGACCACGAGGGATCCGTCTTCGTTCTCGATGACGCCGACGGCGACGATTCCCGCGTTGTCGAGCGCGCCGCCCGCGTCGAGGTCGATCGGCCACCACCGCACGCCCGGCCCGGGCGATGCGGGCGCCGCGCGCGCGACGACATGGCGCGCCATCGCGTCGTCGGCGCGGGCCACCGCATCGAGATGGACGAGCCCCGGACGTCGCCCCGCGTCGTCGATCTCGATCCGGACGATCGCCGCGTCGTCGCTCAACTCGGAACGCACCTCCGCGATCGTGCGGTCGACCGCCCGCTCGTAGCCGCGCACGGCGGCGAGCGGACCGGCCTCCACCACGATGCGGGCCCGCGGCTGGGGCGCGGCACCCACCAGCGCGGGCCCCGACGCCGCGAAGGCGAGAGCGGCGGCGCCGAGCAACGTCGCGAACAGCACCGGATCGAATCGTCGTGCGCGACGCACGGCGCGTTCTCCTTCCAGGTCCGAGAAGAACAGCAGCGACGCGACCGAACGGGGTTGCGGCCTGCTCGCGCGGCGATGCAGCCACCAGATGACCGGCAACGCCAGGAGGCCCCCAAGCCCCCACGGCCACGCCAACGTCACGGCACCTCCAGCACGAGGCGACGCAACTGGCTCTCGGCCGGCTCGGAGGGTGCGAACGGCAGGTAGCGCAGACCGACCTCGCGCGCCCGATGGGCCCACAGGTCCGCGTGGCGCCGCGCGCGCAGGGCGACTTCGGCGGCACCGCGCACGTCGAGCATGACGACCCGCCTCTCGCCCGTCTCGGCATCGATCGCGAGCATCGCGCCCACGGGTTCCGGGGCGTTCACCTCGGGCGCGCGGACATGGATCAGCGCCCCACGGACGCCGCGGCCGGCGACGGCGTGCAGCACGCCGGGATCGGCGCGCGAGAGGAGATCGGAGATGTAGAGGAGTCGCGTCCCGCGCGCGAGGCGGCGCAGAACGGCCGGCAGGGTCTTCGCCATCTCGGCGCGTCCGGCGGGGCGCTCTGCCGAGAGGCGCTCGAGAACGCCGCGCACATCGCCCGGCCCCCGCCCCTCGACGAGGCGTCGCGCCTCGCCTCCCTGGATCCAGCCGAGGCGGGCGACGCCGCGCCCGGCGACGGCGACGGCGAACGCCAGCGCGGCGAGTCGGGCCGACGCCGCGCGGACGCCGTGCGGCCCCATCGATGCGCTCCCGTCCAGCCAGATCTCGGTGACGAGGTCGCGCTCCGGATCGAGTTGGCGGACGACGAGGCGACCGAGGCGCGCCGCGACGTTCCAATCGACGCGCCGAGGGTCGTCGCCGGGACGGTACGCGCGATGGCCACGAAACAGGAAGCGCCCGCCCTCGCCGCGCACCGCGCGGCGACCGTCGGCGACGCCCGCGTGCAGTCGCGGGACCGCCGCCGGGACGAGCGAGAGGAGTCGCAGGAACGACGACGGGAAGAGATCCGCATCCAGCGCCGGCGCGGGAGACGGCTTCAAGCGTCGTCCTCGCTCGCGGGCGCCGTGTCGGGCGGATAGTACGGACGGCCCCGCCAGCCGAGTTTGCTGCGCAACGTTTCGTAGAACGGTCCGCCGAACGGCCGAACGAGCGTCAGCGGGGAGTCCGACTCGACGACGTCGATCGCGTCACCCGGCGCGAACGGCTCCGCCGGGGCGCCGTCCACGGTGAAGTTCGCCGGCGACCTGCTGCCCGAGACGGTCAGGCGGAAGGTGTGGCGTCCCGACAGGACGAGCGGGCGCGTCGCGAGGGAGTGCGGCGCGATCGGCACCATCACGAACGCGCCCAGTTCGGGATCGAGCAGCGGGCCGCCGGCGGCGACCGCGTGCGCGCTCGAACCGGTCGGCGTGGCGAGGATCAGGCCGTCCCCGCTCAGGCGGATCGCATGCCGCCCGTCGATGCCGACGTCCACGTCGACCATCCGGCCGAGTTCGCTACGCCCCACGACGACGTCGTTCAACGCGATCCAGCGTCCCGCGATGCCGTCCGGCCGACGCCATGTCACGTCGAGGCGGGTACGGCGGTTCAACTCGGCCTTGCCCTCGAGCCAGCGCGTGATGCCCTCGTCCACCTGGTCCGGCGAGAGGTCCGCGAGGAAGCCGAAGCGACCGTAGTTCACGCCGAGTACCGGCAGTGGGTTCGTCCCGAGGCGGCGTGCGAGATGGAGGATCGACCCGTCGCCCCCGAACACGAGCACGAGGTCGGCCCGTGCTGCGGCGAGGTCCACGCGCTCGTCGAGATCGATGTCGACGATCTCGAGCCGCTCCCCGAGACGGCGACCGTGGCGGGACACCCCCTCGGCGACGCCGGGGTGCCGACGATCTCCGACGATCAACACGCTCGGTCGCGCCGTGGGCATGGCGCGGAGCGTACCCGGGAGCGACCCAGGGCCGTCCGGACTAAACGGCGGGGCTCGGATGGGCTACCCTTTCGGCTTCCTCCGAGGAGCCGCCATGAAGACCGCCGTGCGGAACACCGCCGATTACAAGGTGCGCGACATCCGCCTCGCCGCCGAGGGCCGCAAGGACATCGAGATCTCCGAGCCGGAGATGCCCGGCCTGATGGCGCTCCGGGAGCGCTACGGCGTCTCGAAGCCGTTGGCCGGCGCGCGCATCGCGGGCTGCCTCCACATGACCGTCGAGACGGCGATCTTGATCGAGACGCTCGTCGCGCTAGGCGCGAGCGTGCGTTGGTCGTCCTGCAACATTTTCTCGACCGAGGACCACGCCGCGGCGGCGATCGCGGCCGCGGGCATCCCGGTGTTCGCGTGGAAGGGCGAGACCGAGGACGAGTACGTCTGGTGCATCGAACAGACGCTGCGCTGGCCGGACGGAAGCGGTCCGACCCTGCTGCTCGACGACGGCGGCGACCTCACCTGGCAGGTCCACGACCGCCATCCGCAGCTGTTGGCCGACGTGCGCGGTCTGTCCGAGGAGACCACGACGGGCGTCGGGCGGCTCTACCGGGCGCTCGAGGCGGGGACGCTGAAGGTCCCCGCGATCAACGTGAACGACTCCGTCACGAAGTCGAAGTTCGACAACCTCTACGGCTGTCGCGAGTCGCTCGCGGACGGCCTCAAGCGCGCGACCGGCGTGATGGTCGCCGGCAAGGTCGTCGTGATCGCCGGGTACGGCGACGTCGGGAAGGGCTGCGCCCAGTCGATGCGTGGGCTGGGCGCCCGCGTCCTCGTCACCGAGGTCGATCCGATCTGCGCGCTGCAGGCCGCGATGGAGGGCTTCGAGGTCACGACGATGGAGGAGGCCGCTCCCGTCGGCGACATCTTCGTGACGGCGACCGGCTGCTGCAGGGTCATCACGGACCGGCACATGCTCGCGATGAAGGACAACGTGATCCTCTCGAACATCGGACACTTCGACCACGAGATCGACGTTGCCTGGCTCGAGAAGCACGATGGGATCAAGGAGGAGTCGATCAAGCCCCAGGTCGATCGATTCACGCTGCCGAACGGCAACCGCCTGATCCTCCTGGCCCGCGGACGCCTCGTGAACCTCGGTTGCGCGACGGGCCACCCCTCGTTCGTCATGTCGAACAGCTTCACGAACCAGGTGCTGGCGCAGATCGCGCTGTGGACCGCCAACCCGCCCTACGCCATCGGGGTGCACGTCCTCCCGAAGTCGCTCGACGAGGAGGTCGCCCGCCTCCACCTCGACAAGCTCGGCGTCAAACTGACGCGCCTCACCCCCGAACAGGCCGAGTACATCGGCGTGCCGGTGGACGGGCCGTACAAGCCCGACCACTACCGCTACTGATCGCGGTCGAGCGTCACGACTCGAACGAGGTCGGACGGGGCGCGCGGCGCAGCGCGGCGAGTTCGCGCCGTGCCCGCGCGGCGAGGCCTCGCGCGTCCAGGCCGAACCGTTCGCGCCAGTCGGCGGCCTCGCCGTGCCAGACGAGTTGGTCGGGCACGCCGAGCACGCGGACGACCGCGCGGGGAGGCGTCGCCAACGTGCTCACGTGTTCGAGCACGGCGCTGCCGAAGCCCCCGGCGACGGCGTGCTCCTCGACGGTCATCACGAGCGGCACCGTGGCCAGGAGGCGCTCGATCGCACGAGTGTCCAGCGGACGCGCGAAGCGTGCGTTGAACACCGCGGCCTGGATCCCGTCGCGCGCGAGGTCGTCGGCGGCGGCGAGGGCCTCGCGGACGAGGTTCCCGTAGGCGACGAACGCGAGATCGGCCCCTTCGCGCAGCATCTCGCCGCGGCCCGTGCGAATCGCCGAGTCGTTGCCGGCAAGCGATGCGTCCGGATGGCCCCCGCGGGGGAAACGAACGGCGGACGGGGTGGCGAGCGAGAGCCCGTGGCGCAGCATCCGTTCGAGTTCGGGCGGATCGGCCGGCGCCATCAGCACGATGTCGGGGAAGGTCCGCAGGTAGGCGATGTCGAAGAGCCCCTGGTGCGTCACGCCGTCGCCGCCGACGATGCCCGCGCGATCCATCGCGAACAGCACCGGCAGCCCCTGCACGACCACCTCCTGCCACACCTGGTCGTAGCCGCGCTGGAGGAAGGTGCTGTAGATGGCGACCACCGGCTTCATGCCGGCGTCGGCGAGACCGCCCGCCAGCGCGACGCCGTGCTGCTCGCAGATGCCGACGTCGATCACGCGCTGGGGATGGTGCGGGGTGATCGCGTCGAGTCCGGTCCCGCTCGGCATCGCCGCCGTGATCGCGACGACGCGCGGGTCGTGGTCCATCGCGGACTTGATCGTCCGCGCGAACACGTCCTGGTACTTCGCAACCGGCGCGGCGCGAACGACGGCGACGGGTGCGGACGACGTGGACGGTGCGGGAGCCGGCACCTTCGGTTCGCTGACGGCGTGCGCCGCCTCGCTGCCCATCTCGGGGGCGCCGCGTCCCTTCTCCGTGACGACGTGCAGCAGGACCGGACCCTTGACGCGCTTGAGGTCGTGCAGCAGATGCTCCATCCGATGCACGTCGTGGCCGTTCTCCGGCCCGAAGTACGTCCAGCCGAGTTCGCGGAACAGATGACCCGGGCCGATCGCGTTCGCGAACGCGTCCTTGACGTTGCCGACCCATCGCGAGAGTCGGTCGCCGACGAGGGGCAGGGCGCCGAGTGCGTCGTGGAGTTCGCTCTTTCCCTCCCGATACGCGGGCAGGGTGCGGATCCGGTTCAGGTACTTGCGCAGCGCACCGACCGTGCGCGAGATCGACCATTGGTTGTCGTTCAGGATCACGAGGAGGTTCGTGCGCCCCTGACCGACGTCGTTCAGCGCCTCGAAGGTGACGCCGCTTCCGGCGGCGGCGTCGCCGACGATGGCGACGACACGCCGATCGTCGATCCCGCGAAGATGGTCGGCGAGGGCGAGCCCCGCCGCGACGGAGACGGCGGTTCCGGCATGCCCCGACGTGAACGTGTCGTAGGGGCTCTCACCGCGGTGCATGAAGCCGGAGAGACCGTCGGTGCGACGCAACGTCGGGAAGCGATCCCGTCGTCCGGTCACGACCTTGTGGGGGTAGACCTGATGGCTCGTGTCGAGCACGAGCCGGTCGTGACGGAAGTCGAAGACCCGGTGCAGGGCGACGGTCAGTTCGACGACGCCGAGGTTGCTCCCGAGGTGGCCGCCGGTCGCCATGACCGAGCGGATCAGGAAGCCGCGCAGGGCGGCGCAGTACTCGAGCACCTCGTCGGGATCGAGGGCCTTCAGGTCCTGCGGGGAACGAACGCGATCGAAGACGTCCATGGGCGGCCGAGGATACTCCCTCGCCCGCGCCCGAACGGTCCGCTCCCGGACGGCCCTCGCGGTCCACCGCCGCGCAAGCCAGGATGCGCGCGTGCCGCCCCCCACCGATCGCGCCGATCCGACCGCGCCGTCCGACCTCGCAGCCTTCCTGGGCCATGCCCGGCGTCGTGTCGAGGAGGCGTTGCTCTCCCACCTCGAGGGCGCCGCCTCCACCCCACCCCGCCTCGTCGACGCGATGCGCTACAGCGTCGCGGCGGGCGGCAAGAGGTTGCGGCCGGCGCTCGCGCTCGCGGGGGCCCGGGAGGTCGGGGGCCGCGACGAGGATGCGTTGCCGTTCGCGGCGGCCGTCGAGATGCTGCACACCTACAGCCTGATCCACGACGACCTGCCCGCGATGGACGACGACGATCTCCGCCGAGGGCGCCCGACCAGCCATCGGGTCTTCGGCGAGGCGCTGGCGATCCTGGCTGGCGACGCGCTGCACACCGAGGCGTTCCGCTGCCTGCTCGGTGCGTCCCTGCCGTCCGCGGTCCTCGTCGCGCAGGCGAAGCGGCTCGCCGACGCCGCGGGCGGCGCGGGCATGGTCGGCGGGCAGGTGGAGGACCTCGCGACGGCATCGACGACGCCGAGCCTCGAGCAGGTGCGGCGAGTCCACCGCGCGAAGACGGGCGCGCTGATCGCCGCGTCGGTCGTCGGCGGCGCGCTCGCCGGCGGTGCGTCGCCGGACGTCGTCGCGGCGCTCGACCGGTACGGCTACGCCGTCGGGCTTGCGTTCCAGATCATCGACGACGTGCTCGACGAGACCTCCACGTCCGAGGCGCTCGGAAAGACTCCGGGCAAGGATCGCGCCCACGACAAGGCGACCTACGTCGCGCTCGTCGGCGTGGAGGGCGCTCGTCGCCTCGCCGAGGACACGATCGCCGAGGCGATCGACGCGCTGGCGCCCCTCCGCTCGGCGCCCCTCCTCACCGCCCTGGCTCGCTACGCGGTCGATCGCCGCTCGTAGCGGATCGATCAGTTGCCGTCGGGCGTGCCCCCCGGTCCGTCGGGGGAGAGCGGCGGCACGGGACGTCGGCGGGCGCGACGCGGCAGTTGGGGGAAGCGCCTCCATCCGACGATGCCCGAGACGACCAGCAGCAGCGTGAGGCTCGCGGCGCCGAAGGCACCGAGCGCGAACGAGGTCGACGCGACCTCGGCGACCATCGCGAGGATCCAGCCGCCGAGCGGGTACGACGCTCCGAACATCAGCGCCCAGATGCCCATCACGCGCCCGCGCAACGCGTCGGGCACGGTCTCCTGGACGACGGTGTTCGCCGTCGCCATGAAGCCGACCTGGCAGAAGCCCGCGACGAACACCGCGCCGCCGGTCAGCGCGGGCCACGGGGACGCGGCGATCGCGAGCACCGCGGTGGCGCCGGCGAGCGCCAGTCCGAACAGGCGGCGCACGCGCGCCGCGCGATCGATGCGGAAGAGGACGACCCACAGCGCCGCCGCGAGGGCGCCGACCCCCGCGAGGGCCATGATCGCGCCGAAGCCCCGCTCGTCCTGGCCGAGTTCGTCCCGGATGAGCGCGGGCGCGAGCGTGCGCCAGGAGAGCACCCCGAGCACGAGCAGGAACGCGCCGCTGATCACGTTCCGCACCACGCGATCCCCCGCCACGTAGCGGAATCCCTCGCGCAATTCCGCCCAGGGGCTTCGCCGCGGCGAGGCCGCGTCGCGCAGCTCGACCGGCATCGTTCCGGCGATGAACAGCATCGGCACCGTGGATGCCGCGACGACGAAGAACACCGCGGCCGGACCGTGCCACGCGTAGAGCCAACCGGCGGTCGTGTACCCGAGCGCGTTCGTCAGGTGAAATCCCGCCGCGTTCATGCCGATCGCGCTCGGCAGGCGATCACGCCCGACGACGGTGCGCACGAGCATGCTGCGCGTCGGGTTCTCGATGCCGCGCAGGGTTCCCATCAGCAGCGTCCACGCGAGGATCGCGCCGTAGGTGACGTCGCCGACGAGCAGCGCCGTGGCGAGCCCCGCGTTCGCGAGGATGACGACGCCGTAGACCACCTGGAGCACGCGCCGCGGGTCGGCCCGGTCGGCGAGCACGCCGCTGAACGGCGAGATCACGATCCACGGCAACGTCGATGCGGCGGCGATCTGGCCCAGCGCGGCCTTCGAGTGCGTCAGGTCGTACACGAACCAAGACAGCGCGGCGACGCGGATCCAGAACCCGCTCATGGTGAAGGCGAGGCCGACGAAGTAGCGGCGATAGGCCGCGATCTCGAACACCTCGACGGCGAGCAGACGGCGGCGCGACGGCGCCACGGCGGGCTCGGCGAATTCGCTCACGACTCGCCCGAAGCGTCCGGCGCCACGCGGGTCACGCGTCCGCCGGGGCGTCCTCCAGGCCCCCCTCTCCGACGCGCAGGGCGCGCTCGCTCGTGCGACCGTCGGCGCCTTGGGTCAACTCGACGAGGCGGGCCTCGGCGTCGTCGAGGAGACGTCGGCACGCCTCGAGGTGGGCGACGCCTTCGCGGTACCGCGCCAGGCCTTCCTCCAGCCCGAGATCCTCGGCCTCGAGGGCTTCCACGATGGCCTCGAGCGCGGAGAGCCGCTGCTCGAAGGTCGGCGTGGGATCCGGGTCATCCTTGGGGCGATCGGTCGTCACGGTGGGCGCACCCTACGCCCCGCACGCCCGCGATCAACGGCGGCGCGGGCCGTACCTTCCGTCCTCCGGCCGCAACGGCGCGGCGACACCCGGAGCGCATCGCGTGGCAACCCAACGCGTCCTCGTCGGCGGCGGACTCGCCGGACTGCTCGCGGCGCGACGCGCCCGGGATGCCGGCGACGACGTGCTCCTTCTCGAGGCCACGTCCGAGCCGGGGGGCCGAAGCCGGACCGACGTGCTCGACGGATTCCGCGTCGAGCGGGGCGCCTGGCTTCTCGCCGGCGCGGCGCCGCCGTTCGACGGTGCGGCGGACCTCCTCCTCGAGATCCGCGGCCCGATCGCGCTCACCGCCGCGCGCGGACTCGTTCCGGCGATCTCGGCCGCCGGGCGCGTGTGGCTCCGCTTCGCGGATCTCGTGCCGCGAGAGCGCGGCCGGTCGGCGTCGCGACGACGCGCCGAATCGGTCGCCGACTTCGCGCGGCGACGCTTCGGCTCCCGCTTCGCCCACTCGATCGCACGCCCGCTCTGCGTGGCATTCCTCGGCGCGGAGCCCGAACGCGTCGGAGTCGCCGACCTGCTTCCGGCCCTCCTCGCGCGGGATGCGCGAGACGGACGGATCGGCGACCTCGTTGCGGCGGCGCTCGATGGCCGCATCCCGTTCGGATTCGCCGCCCGGGGGGGCATGGCGCAACTCCTTCGGGGCCTCGCGGGGGACCTCAGAGCGGGGGTTCGTTGCGGCGTTCGCGTCGCGGCGTTGCGCCTCGGAGACGGTCCGTTCGACGCGCGTGCCGTGCTCGACGACGGGACGGTGCTGCCGCCGGCGGCGATCACGCTCGCCGTCCCCCCCGCCGAGCAGGCGAAGCTTCTGGCCGAGGCCGCCCCATGGCTCGCGGATCGTCTGCGCGGGATCGAAGAGGTCGCCGTCGTGCGCGTAACCCTCGGCTGGACCGTCGGATCCGGTGGGCCGCCGACCCCCGCGGCGATGGCGTTCGCGCGCCACGGCGGTCGTCTTCGAGCGATCGGCGGCTGGTTTCCGCCGCGCCTCGATCCGACCGCGGTGCCGCCCGGCGCCTCGTCGGCGGTGCTCGTCTTCGGCGGCCTCGGCGATCTCGCCGCGATCGACGAGACCGACGCGCGCCTCACGCGGCATGCGATCGAGGACGCGCGGACGATCCTCGGCGCGCCCCTCCGTCCGTCGCTCGTCGACATCCAGCGCATTCCCGATGCCTTCCCGGCACCGTGGCCCGGTCGCCGCGCGACGTTCGTGGATGACCTCGCCTCCCTCTCGGGTCGTGGCGTCACGCTGCTCGGCGCGCACGCCGCGGCGCCGGTCGGACTCCGATTCGACGACGCGGTGCGTTCACTCCGCGGCGCGTAGCAACGCCTCGGCGACCCGCACACCGAGCGTTGACGCCGCCGTCAGCGCGCCGTCGAGAACGACGCGGCGAATCGGCTCGCCGGGTGCGGGAAGCCACGCGGCGGCGAGACGCAACGAACCGGCGGAGAGCGTCGCGCGCGCGCCGAACGCGGCGTCGGGCGCGAGTCCGAGTCGCTCGATGGCCGCCCGCTCGGCCGTGACCGCGGCGGCGGTCGCCACGTCGCCGAGCGCCTCCAACGCCCGCGCGGTGCGCGTGTCGGCGCGACGGACGAGGGCGGCCAGGGCGCCCTGTCCGGGCCTCGGCGGAAGACCGCCCTCGTCGAACGCGCGCTCCTTGAGTCCGCGGCGCTCCGCTCCGGCGGCGGACGAGAGCACGGCCGCGTCGAGATCCCCCGCCGCGACGCGTTCGAGCAGCGCGGCGCCGTCGTTCGTTGCGAGCACGATGTCGAGGCTCGGCGCGACCCCCCTCAACCGCGCGGCACGCCACGCATGATCGGTGCCGACGCGACGGACCGCCCCAGCGACCGCCGTCGGTGCCTCGAACCAACGGTCCTCCCCCTCCTCGCGACGCGGTACGACCGCGAGATGGACGGGCGCCGGAAGGGGCGCCTCCAACGCCTCGAGGGGCAACAGCGCGAGATCGATCCGATCCTCGACGAGGGCGGCGAAGAGCGCGTCGGCGAGCGCACGTTCGGACGTCGCCTCGATCGGGATCCACGCGAAGCACCACGAGTCGTCCAGGCGCGCCGCCACGCGCTCGGCGAGTGCACGCCCGCCGGCGTTCGCCGCGGCGCCGAGCCGACCGCCGATCGTCACGAGGAGGGCGCCGCACCCGGGGCGGCGCGCCACGACTCGACACGACTGCGCACCTCGCCTCCGTCGCCGAGACGCGTGATGAGCGCATCGCCGGCCGCGAGGCCGGCGACGCCGCGCACGATGCGCCCGGACTCGTCCGTGGTCAGCGACCAGCCGCGCGCGAGAACGCCGAGAGGCGACAGCGCACGCAGGCGATCGTCGAGCGCCGCCACCCACTGCCGCCGACGCGCGACCTCCGCGGGCCCGAAGGACAGGAGCCGACGCGAGACCGCATTGAATCGTTCGCGTCCACGCGTGAGCCGGACCGCCGGCGACGCGCCGCGCAGGCGTGCGGCGTCCCGATCGAGCACGCCGCGCCACCGCGCGAGGAACGCCCGAGGGCTGCGGAACACCGGCCGCTCCCCGATCGCCTCGACGCGCTGCCAGGCCGTCTCGATGCGTGCGCGCAGACGCCGCGCGAGCCGCGTGCCTTCGCGCTCGAGGACGCGCAGGAGGTCGTCGCGGACCGACACGACGATCTCGCCGGCGTGGGACGGCGTCGCCGCGCGCACGTCCGCCGCGAGATCGGCGATCGTCACGTCCACCTCGTGTCCGACCGCGCTGACGACGGGTACGCGCGTCGCGCGGAGCGCCCGCGCGACCACCTCCTCGTTGAAGCACGCGAGGTCCTCGGCCGAGCCACCGCCGCGCGCGAGCACGATCACGTCGGCACCCGAAGCGCGGTCCGCGAACGCGATCGCTCGTGCGATCTCCTCCGCCGCACCGGCCCCCTGCACGCGCGTGGAGACGATCACGATGCGCAGTCCCGGATGCCTTCCCTGCAGCACGCGCACGAGGTCGCGCACCGCCGCGCCGGTGCGGCTCGTCACGAGCGCGACGGTGCGGGGCAGACGTGGCAGGGGCCGCTTCCGCGACGTGTCGAACAGACCCTCCGCGGCGAGTCGCGCGCGAAGCCGCTCGAAGGCGCGCTGCAGGGCCCCGGCGCCGACCGCCTCCATCGCGCGGATCACGAACTGATACGCCCCGTGCGGCGGGTAGACGTCGATCCCACCGCGGGCGATCACCTCGACGCCCTCGTCGATCGGAAACCGCAGCTGCGCCGCCGTCGAGCGCCAGATTACCGCCGGCAGGACGGCGCCGGCGTCCTTCAGGCGCAGGTAGACGTGGCCGCTCGCCACGCGCCGCGGCTGGGAGATCTCGCCCCGCACTGCGACGTCGCCGAATGTCGCGCCGAGCACCCCCTTCAGTTCCTTCGTCAGGGACGACACGCTGAACGTCGTCTCGGGTTCGGGGGCCGACGCGCTCACGGGGCGGATTCTCGCGGATCCGGCACGGCACGCCAAAGTCCCTCGATGCGCGTCGCGACGCCGCGATCGGGATCGATCTCGGCCCACACGGCGCCGAGGCGCAGATCGCCCTCCGCGATCGCCAGCGCGTGGTGCACGCCGGTTCGCATCTTGGCGAGCACGGCCTCGCGCGAGCGACCGATCACGCCGTCGTACGGGCCGGTCATGCCGCAGTCGGTGATGTAGCCGAGCCCTCCCGGGCGGATCGTCGCGTCGGCGGTCGGCACGTGGGTGTGGGTCCCGAACAGCAGCGCGGCACGTCCGTCGAGGTACCAGGACAGAGCGACCTTCTCGGCGGTGGCCTCCGCGTGGACGTCGACGATCACGACGTCGGCTTCCTTCTCGAGACGTGCCAACTCGCGATCGACGGTCGCGGCCAGATCGTCCGCGGGCGGTCCCATGAACGCCTGGCCCTGAACGTGCACGACGCCGATTCGAACGCCGGACCGCGTCGCCACGACCGTCCGACCGCTCCCCGGCGCATCGGCGGGCCAGTTCGCCGGACGGAGGAGCGTCGGCTCGCTCGCGTAGAGAGGCAGACTCTCGGGACGCTTGAACGAATGGTCACCCATCGTGATCACGTCGACACCGAGCGCCTTGATCTCGCGGTACACGCGCGGAACGATGCCGCTCCCGGCAGCGGCGTTCTCGGCGTTGACGACCACGAAGTCGAGGTGTCGTTCCTCGCGCAGGCGCGGAAGGTGCCACGCGAGCGCGCGGCGACCCGGCTTCCCGACGACGTCGCCGACCGCGAGGACGCTCACCATGCGAGCCCGATCATCGGGTCTCGACGAACGACCAACCGCTCGCGGCCCATGCTTCGACGAGTTCGGGGACGCGGGCGACGACGATCTTCAGCCCCTGCGGCGGGAGCGGGACGGTGCCGTCGCGCTCGTTGTGGCGGATGCCGTCGCGCAGGACCACGGCGACCTCGTTGGCGCGTCGGTCGACGACGACGCGCGCGTCGCGAGCCCGGAACAGGTCGGCCGTGCGATCGTTGGGATCGAAGCGCACGAGCGTCAGTCCCTCGACGCTCCGGTCGGACAGACGATCGAGTCCCGTCGCCTGGTACCAGCCGCGGCCGGGCCCACGGGCGCGCTGCAACAGGGCGTTCACGTCGCGGCGCAACCGCGGCGGCGCGACCGAACTCGCTCGGCCGTTGGCCTCGGCCGGGGCGGCCTCCGGGGCGGGCGAGGCGAGGTCGACGACCCCGGCCGGCGGAATGGGCGGCATCGCCGGAAGGATCGCGTCGAGTTCGGCCTCGAGTTCGCGGCGTGGCGTCGCGGGCACGAGCGTGTCGCCCCCGCCATCCCGACGGCGGACCTCGGGGGGCGGCATCGTCGCCGGATCGACCACCGCCGCCGACGGAGCCGGGCGGATCGGCGTCGCCGGCGCGGCGCGGGCCGGTTCCGGGGGCACCGATCGAGGATGGTCCCGTTCCGTCGTCGCGACGGGGGATGCGGGCACCGGGTCGCGGGCCTCGTCGGGGAGAGGCCCGAGGTCGGGGGCCGCGAACGGCGCGAGGTCCGCGATCGCGTCCGTCGAGGAGGGGGCCGCGGCCTCCTCGTTCGGGCCCGGAAGCATCACGTTGGGAACGCCCGGCACGGGCCCGGTCGGTTCATGGCCCGCTTCGGGCGGGATGCCGATCGCCGCGTCACCGATGCGCTGCCGCAATCCGACGTTGGTGGCCCGCAGACTCGCGATCTCCTGCTCGAGGCGCGCAACGACCGTGTCGTGCGCGAGCCGCTGCCGATCGAGGCGTTCGAGTTCCTGTGCGAGCAACTCCTTCGCCACCGCGGCCTCCGCCCCGCGCAACGCGCGCTCGGAGAGAAGGGCGTTGTCCGACTCCAGCACGCGGCGCGCACGCTCCAACTCGGCCATCTCGTCGAGTTTGCGATCGAGGAGTTCGGCCGTCTTCTGCGCGCGCTCGCGGGCGCTGTCGAGGTCCGCCTCCATGCGGACGAGATCGGCAGCGCGTGCGGCGCGGCCCTCCTCGTGCCCCGCGAGGAAACTCCCGCGGACTTCGCGCGCGATCTCGTTCGCATCGATTCGCCCGAGTTCGCCGTTGCGTCGAATCGCCTCGACAAGCGCCACGACGCCGCCGACCAGCACGAAGAGAAGGCCGAGCACGCCGAGGGGAACGAGGCGGGAGCGCCGACGCGGCGCGTCGAGCCGCTCCAGCAACGCACGCTGGATCGAGGCGAGGTTTCGGAACGTGTCGTTCAGCGCCTGGGTCGATTGCAGCATCAATTCGCCGCGATCGTTGCGCTGCACGGTGCGCGCGAGATCCGCCTGCAGCGCTTCGAGGCGATGCAGCGCCTCGGCGTTCAGGCGGAACGCCTGCACGAGGTCGGCCGATGCGCCGCGCGAGAGCCGCGGCTCGGCACGGGGCTCGAGGTCGCCGCTGCTCGACGACTCCACGATCCAACGCATGCCGCTCGGGTCGCGGGACGAGCCGTCGTCGGGCGCGCCTCGCACCGGATCGTCGGGGGTCGTCATGGCAGCAGGTCCTCCAGGTCGGACGCCCTACGACTTGCAAGGAGTCGGCGCAACGCCTCCTGGCTGGTTCGACGCATCGTCCAGGGCGGTCCGTCCGCGACATCGACCGCCGTCGCCGTCACCAGATCGACCGCCCCGTCGAAGGGCAGAAGCAACGCATCGCTCCGGCCGGGGGCCACCTCGATCGTGTCGCGGAGCGGACCGAGCACCCGCATCACGAAGGCCCATCCCTCCGGCGGCCTGAATCCGCCCTCGTCGAGTCGCGCCCCGAGATCCAGCGTCGATGCGATCGCGCCGTTCGCCTGACGGACCCGCAGCGTGCCTTCGCGCAGGTCGAGCGCTCCCGGCTGGGTCCCCGGATTGGCGACGACCAGCCGCGCGAAACCGAGGCGCCGTCCCTCCGGCAAGCCCAGATGCTCGCTCCAGAGTTCCGCGTGAGCGACGTCGGGCACCGGATCACCGTGCACCGGTGCGAGGACGCCGCGGAGCCCGCCGCCGAGTTCGCCGACCCAGACGCCCACCTCGGGGGGAGGAAGGCGCCTTTCCCACGCCGGGCCCGGGGGGTCCAGGCGACTCGGCGGCGTCAGTGCCCAGAGCATGCCGGCCGCGACGACCGCGAAGACCGCGGTCATCACGACGGCAGGCGTCCAGTCCTGGCGGGGCGGCGGAGCCGAACTCACATCGGCCGAGGGTAGGCGAATTCGGGCGACCCCGCCGCTACTCGTCGACCCAGGGTGCCTTGCGGGGGTTCTTGTGGTCCCGGAACCAGTCCTCGAACTCGCCCATCGTCGCGAGGGCCTCGTTCGACTCGGCGTTGACCGGGTGCCCGGCGAAGTGCTGGACGGCCGGCACCGTGAACGTCCGGATGTCGTCCCAGAACTTCTTCTTCGCCTGGGCGTTCTTGTCGGTGGTGCTCTGCTCGGCCGAGCTCTCCACGCCCGCGTAGGTTCGGATGAACTGGTCGACGAGAGCGTGACGCACGCGACCCGGCATGTCGGTGAACTTCACGAGCGACTTGTGCGCCGCGACGAGCCAGTCCGTCTCGTTGTTCTTCGCGTGGCTGTACTCCTTGATCATCCACTCGACGCTCTGCACCGTGTTCAGGCTGCCGAGGGCACGGAACGCCGCCTGGAGCACGTCCGTCGAGAGCGTGTACTTCGCCTTGTGCAGGCCGTCGATTTCGCCGCGGAGACGCGCGGCGATGCTCTCCCGCGCGGCGACGTTCTCCTTCGCGACGGGGTCTTCCTTCACCTTCGCGGGACTGCCCGGGAACGCCTCGGCGAGGCGGCCGATCACGTCGGCGGCCTTCATGTTGACCTCGTTGCGCTCGTTGGATTCGTTGCGGATGAGGGTCAGCTTGAACGCCTTGAAGATCGCGCTCTCGGCCTTGCGACGGTAGTCGTCCACCTGCTTGTTGAACTTGGCGAGTTCGGACTGGTACGCCTTCATGGCGGCTTCGTCCGTCGCGTCCGCCGGCATCTCCGGCCCCTTGATCGCGATGAAGTGGTTGCCGACGAGTTCGAGGTACTGCACGATCTCGTCGTTGATCGACTTGCGGCTGCCGAGCGCGGAGTCGAGCTTCTCGAGATCGGCGAGCGCCTCGCTCATCTCGGCCCCGACCCGGGCCTGGGCCGCCGGTTCGGCGACGGCGGGCCCCTCGGCGCGGGCGGTGACGCCGCCGAACGCGATCAGGCCGGCCGCGAGGGCCAGGGCAGCGATCCGGGACGCCGAACGAATGCGGTGGTGGAAGGGAAGGGGGTTCGAGGTCATCGTT
This sequence comes from uncultured Planctomycetales bacterium, assembly GCA_964586025.1. Lineage (GTDB taxonomy): Bacteria > Planctomycetota > PLA2 > PLA2 > JAEUHO01 > JACKGW01. The sequence continues at coordinate 5,875 of CAZPGF010000009.1, read as the reverse complement.
CGATCTCCAGACGGGCTCGGACGGCTCATCCTACGGGAAGCGTTCGGCGATCGTTCCCCCGAAGGTCGGCGACCGTCCCCGCGCGAGGACGATTCCGGCGCGCCGGGAGGCTTCGCGCGTTCGTCGAAGGAGGACGCAAAGGGCTTGCCAGGGGGTCCGTACAATCCGCGGGTGCACGGGCGCCACCCCGCTTCCACCCACCGATCCGATCGGGGTGCGGCCATCGCCGTCCGAGCGATCGACGCCCCGATCGACCCGATCCGTCTGCTGCTCGGCTGGATGGACCGCCCTCATCCCGTCGCGCGGGTGGCCGCGGGGCGAGGACATCGCGGCCCGCGCTGGTCGTACGTCGCGGCGGATCCCGTCGAGGTGCTGGAGATCGGTGGATGGCCGCGCCGGCGAACCCTGGCCGACGCGCTCGCGCCGCTTGCCACCCGCCCGGCGCCGACGTCGGGCGCGCTCCCCCCGTTCGCGGGGGGCTGGATCGGCATGCTCGGCTACGAGGCGCGATGCGGCGTCGAGGCCTCGCCCCCCCCACGTCGCCCTCCGCTCGGATTCCCCACCCTGTGGTTCGGACGCTACGAGCGCGTCGTCGCGTTCGGACCGGGCGGCGCCGCGCCGCTTGCGATCGCCGGCGGACCGAACGCCCGCGCCGCCGCGGCCGCCGCGCGGGACCTGGCCCGCGACGTCGCCCGGGCCACGCGGAGCGTTCCGCCGGACGCGCCGCTGCGCGCTCATGGTGCGCCCCGCCCCCGCTGGCCCCGCGAGCGCTTCCTCGAATCCGTGCGCGCCGCGCGCTCGGCGATCCGCCGCGGCGACATCTTCCAGACCAACATCAGCCAACGTCTGGACGCCCGGATCGAGGGTCCGTCCGCGGCGTGGTTCGCGCGACTCGTCGCGACCCACCCGGCACCGTACATGACGTTCCTCGATCTCGGTGCGGACCGTGCGGTGCTCTCGGCGAGTCCCGAACGGTTCCTGCGCATCCGCGGGCGAACGATCGAGACGGAGCCGATGAAGGGCACGCGACCTCGCGGCCGCACGCGCGCCGAGGAGGCATCGCTGCGGGCCGACCTGGAGGCCAGCGCGAAGGACCGGGCCGAGTTGGCGATGATCGTGGACCTCGCGCGAAACGATCTCGCACGGACCTGTCGCACGGGCAGCGTGCGCGTCGTCGCAGCACGCCGCATCGAGCGGTTCGACCGGGTCCACCAGGCGATCGGGCTCGTCCGCGGAACCCTTCGTCGGGACGTCGATCGGATCGACGCGATCGCCGCGGCCTTTCCGCCCGGCAGCGTGACCGGCGCCCCGAAGGTCCGCGCGATGGAGATCCTCGACGAGATCGAGGGCGAGGGTCGCGGCGCGTACTGCGGCGCGCTCGGTTGGCTCGACGATCGCGGCGACGTCGATCTGTCCGTGGCGATCCGCACGATCCTGCGCCACGGCGAGCGTGCGACGTACCGCGTCGGCGGCGGTATCACGCTCGGAAGCGATCCGGCCCTGGAGTGGGAGGAGACGATCACGAAGGGGCGGGGACTTTTCGCCGCGCTCACCGGACGCGAGGACCCGACGTGAGGGCGACGTTCCCCGCGCTCGTCTCACGCTTCCTCGAGCATCTCGCAGCGGCTCGCAACCTCTCGGAGCACACGTTGCGCGCCTATCGGGGCGACCTCGACGAACTGGTCGAGACGTTCCGGCGGCAGCGCGTGGAATCGATGGATGCGGTCGACCTGCTCCTGTTGAGGCGCCATCTCGTGGACCTCGCCGATCGCGGCCTCGCCGCGAGTTCGATCGCCCGCAAGATCAGCGCGATCCGCACGTTCTTCCGCTGGCACGCGGCCGCGCGTCCCGGCTCGCCCGACCCGGCGCGCGGACTGCGCCGTCCGCGGCGCCGCCGCGACCTCCCCGAGGTGCTCGATCGTGGCGAGATGGAGCGGCTCCTCGCCGCTCCGCATGGCGACGACTGGCTGGTCCGACGCGACGTCGCCCTCCTCGAGACGATGTACAGCACCGGCGGTCGCGTCGCCGAGATGAGTGCGCTCGACGTTCGCCACGTCGACCTGATCGGCGGAACTGCCCTGCTCCGCGGCAAGGGGCGCCGCGAACGGCTCGCCGGGCTGGGCACGCCCTGCGTGGAGGCGCTCGAGGCCTACCTCGAGGCGCTCGCCGCCGCGGGCGCGCGACGCGATCCGCACCCGCTGTTCGTCAACCATCGGGGCGGTCGCCTGACGACCCGCGGGATCGCGCTGGCGGTCGAGCGTCATGCGCGCACCTGCGGCCTCCGCGACCGCGTCACGCCGCACACCTTGCGTCACAGTTTCGCGACGCACATGCTGGAGGCGGGCGCCAACCTCCGCGAGGTGCAGGAACTCCTGGGGCATCGCGACGTGACCAGCACGCAGATCTACACGCACCTCACGCTGGACCATGTGCGCGCGGTCTACGAGCGAGCGCACCCGCGCGCGCGGGGTGGGACGTCGTGAACGGCGCGCCGCCGCGCGGTCGCGCTCCGGCTCGCCGCGGCGCCGCGGTCGGCTGGGTCGTGCCGGCCGCGGTCGTCGCGACGTACCTCGCGGGGCGGCTCATCGGTGGCGGGCCGTGGCGCGCGCCGGGCGGCGGCGTCCTCGGATTCGGCACGGTCGATCCCTCGACGCTCGAACGTTTCGGGGCGGCGATCCCGTGGCGGATCGCGAACGGCGAGTGGCAGCGGCTCGTGCTCGACGGGTGGCTCACGACGAACCTGCTCTCCGTGGTCCTCGGAGCCCTGTTCCTGCGCAGCACGACCCTCGGCGCCGCTTCGATCTTCGGCGCGGGCGGGACGCTGTTCCTCTTGGTCGCCGGATCGGTCGCCGCGAACACGACGGACGCGATCGTCCGCGACGGCCAGCACGCTTCGCTCGCGCTCGGCTGGTTCGCGGGCGTGCTCGCGGTGACCGGCGCGGAACTCGCGGTCGGCCTCTTCGGGCGCGTCCATCCTCAACGCGTCGCATGTCGCCGTGCCGCGATCGGGCGCATCGTGATGCTCGTCGTGTTCGACGTGATCTTCACCTGGGACGCGCGCCGCAAAGGCGCGGGCAGCGCGGAACTCGGCGACTTCGCCATGCTCGCGGCCCTCGGCGCCGGTGCGGTGTTCGCGCCGCTGCTCGGCCTGATGCGCGGCGCGCCGCCCCCGGCGATCGCACGGGCCCTGTTCGCGTTCGCGATCGCCGTGATCGCCGCCGCGGTCGTCCGCCAGGTGGCCCGGGCGGAGGCCGAGCGGGAGCGCCCGAACGCGGCGCGCGTCCTGTCCGACCTGGTCGCGATGGAGCGCCGGGCGAGGCGCGTGTGGGACGACGGCCACCGGGCGACGAGCGATGCACGCACCGCGCTCGGCACCGCCCGTCATCGCTTGCGGGAGCGCGCGCAGGAACTCGTGCCGGAAGCGGGCCGCGACGCGTGGGCCTCCTACCTCGACGCGTTCGAGCCGCTGATCACCGGCGACGTGCCCGACCCGGGAGGGGTGCGGGCGCGGCTGCGGATCACGGCGCGCCGTTGGATCGACGAAGGGGAAGCGCCCTGGCGGCGCGCCGTCGGACTGCCGCCTCGCGCGGCCGTCGACGGTCGAACCTGGGAGAAACCCTGAGATGCGCATCGTCAAGACACGCCATGGCGCCCGCGTCGAGGACGGTGGCCTCGTCCTGAGCGAGGTGCGCTCCGATCCCGGTCCGACCCACACGCTGTTCGACGTGCTCGCGGCCGCGATCTCGACGCGCGTCCCCGGCCATCGCGTCGCGATGCTCGGTTTCGCCATGGGCGGCGTCATCGCACCGCTTCGCGCGCTCGGGTTCGGGCATCCGCTCGATGCGGTGGACCTCGATGTCTCGCTCGTGGCGCCGTTCCGCGCCCTGTCCGAGCCGTGGTGCGGCGTCGTGCGCGTGGACCGCGGCGAGGCGACGGCCTGGCTGCGCGCGGCGAAGCATCGCTACGACCTGATCCTCGAGGATCTCTCGGCGAAGGTGGACGGCGAGATCACGAAGCCGCCGGTCAGCCTCGGCGTGCTGCCGATGGCGATTCGCGCGCGACTGAAGCCGGGCGGCGTCGCCGTCACGAACGTGCTGCCGGTGCCGGGGCGGCACTTCGCGGACGTGGTCGCGCGGATCGCGGCGCCGTTCGCCCATGCCGTCGTCGTGCATCTGGAGCGCTGGGAGAACCGCGTGCTGATCGCGAGCGACGCGGACCTCTCGGCGCGCGAGGTGGGTTCCGATCTGCGTCGTGCGCTCGCCGCGATCGGGTCCGCCGAGGCGCATGCGCTCCGGGTTCGCTCGTGGACGCCTCCTTCGTAGAGCCGCCGTTCGGGTCGCCGCCCTGCTCCGGCCGGCCCGCGTCGTCATCGGCCGGGCGTCGGCACCTCGCGCCGCGTGCCGCCGGGCCGCCGACGAGGGGGGCGATCCGATCGCTTCCGACCTGCGAGTCCGCGGAGTCCGAGCCCCCGGGTCGGTTGCGCGGGTGTGCCACCGTCGATCGAGGTGGTACCCCTAACGGGATTCGAACCCGTGTTTCCGGCTTGAAAGGCCGATGTCCTGGGCCTCTGGACGATAGGGGCGCGGGAAGGCGCCTTTCTCTACCACGACGGCCGCGTGGCGACCGCTATTCGCCGAGTTGGAACAGGGCCGCGAGGCGGTCCCGCCAGCGGTCGCGGTTCGCGCCGACGCGCGCCCAGTCGACCTCCTCGGCGCGGAAGTCGATTCCCGGGCGCCGCACATGTCCGTCCGCCGGCACCTCGACGTCGGGACGCACGGGAATCTGGGCGGAACGCGAGAACGCGAGCGCCTTCTCGGTCGAGGTGTCCGCGAGCCATTCGAGGACGCGGACCGCGGCGTCCGGATTCGGGCCGCCCGCGATCAGGCCGGCGGTGTTCGGGAGCAGCAACGCGCCGGGCGCGCCCTCGCCCTGTTCGGGATAGATCACCTTCAGCGGCGCCCCCTTCTCGCTGATCCCGATCCACGCGTCGTCGGTGTCCGTGATGCCGATGGCGACCTTCCGCGCGGTGTCGGACACGATGTCCATCACCTGGCCGTTCGACTTGACGATCTTCATCCGTCCTTCGTCGGCCGCCTTGCGCACCGCCTCGAAGAAGCGCCACGCGCCCTCCTCGTCCCGCGTCAACCACGCGACGGCGTGCGTGTAGGTGGTCCCGGTCAGCGGCGCGGCCATCGTCGTGAGGAGTCCGCGCTCGTGCCACTTCGGATCGAGAAGGCCCTCGATCGACGTCGGGTGATCGGCCGGATCCGGCAGCAGTTCGGTGTTGACGATCAGCACGCGCGCGCGCGCGCCGAACTGGATGTATCGGCCCTGCGGATCACGCCAGGCCGGCGGGAAGCGCTCGGCGAGGCCCGCGGGCAGCGGAGCGATGAGCTCCTTGGACGCGAGATCGACCATGTGCATGATCTCGTTCGACCACCAAAGGTCCCCGCGCGGATTGGCGCGTTGGGACTCGATCAGCTGGGGCAACCCGATGCTGCGGAACGCTTCGGACTCGCCGTGGAAGTCGATTCGCAGGCCGCTCGACTTCTCGAACGCCTCGACCAGCGACTGGCTCTGGTCCTGATCGACCCCGCAGTAGAGGACGACGTCCGCCCTGTCCTCGCCGAGGAAGGTCATGGCGATCCAGGCGGCGGCGAGCACGAGGACGATGCCGAGGACGATCGGGGCAGCACGCATCGAATTCCCTCCATCGGGGGACCGATACCCCCGGGGTACATGGTGATGTGGCGGCCACGACACCGTGGACACCCGGGGATCACATCTCCCGAAGCCGCCCGCGCCGAGCGGCCTGCTTGAACTGGTCCGCGTCGATGTCGAGCGCGCGGAGTTTCTTGTGGAAGTTGGGCCGGGC
>CAZPGF010000008.1:44646-44928 GCA_964586025.1 uncultured Planctomycetales bacterium | reverse complement strand
GCGGGCGAGTGCGGGGCCTGAACGGGTACCCCGCGGAGTATCCGTTCAGGGGGTCTCTGACCTTGCGGATGTGCGGCTTCGCAGATCGGAGGCGTTCACCGATGGTGCGTCGGCGCCCCCCGCGGCGGTCGCCGAGGCACGCGCCGCGCTGCGCATCGCGGGGCCCGGCAGGCGGCCACGCGGAATGGCTCTCAGGCGAGGAACGCCCGCGCGGCCCTGGCGAGCATCGGCAGGATCTGGTGCACGTCGCCGACGATTCCGTAGTCGGCGATCTTGAAGATC
>CAZPGF010000008.1:32902-44636 GCA_964586025.1 uncultured Planctomycetales bacterium | reverse complement strand
GAGCGGCGCCGGCGGGTCCTTGTTGATCGCGACGATCGCCTTGCTGCTGCTCATGCCCGCGAGGTGCTGGATCGCGCCGCTGATGCCGCACGCGATGTAGAGCTTCGGGGAGACCGTCTTTCCGGTCTGACCGACCTGCTCCGCATGGGGCCGCCAGCCCGCGTCGCAGACCGCGCGCGAGGCCCCGTGAGCCGCATGGAGCGCGTCGGCGAGATCGATCAGGATCGGCCAGTGCTCCGGCCCGCCCATGCCGCGACCGCCCGAGACGATCACGTCGGCCTCGGTCAGTTCGATCCGCTTCGCCGCCGGCTTCTCGACCCGATCCACGCGGATGCGCGGGGCCGGTGCGTTGACCGCGAGGGCCTCGCGCGCGCCCTCCCGCGTCGATCCCTCCGGCGCCACGACGTTCGGCCGGATGCTGACGATCGCGGGTCCCGGGATGCGCAGCGTGGCGATGGCCTTGCCGGCGAAGCGCGGCTTTTCGGCGACGATCGCGTCGCCGTCGACTCGAACGTCCACCGCGTCGGACGCGAGCCCACGGTCGAGGCGCGCCGCCGCGAACGCACCCAGTTCCTTGCCGGCCACCGATGCGGCGAGAACGATCGCTCGGGGGCTCGTTGCGGCCGCGGCCGCCTCCAGCGCCGCGGCGTGCGCTTCGAGCGTGTAGCGATCGAACGCCGCGTCCTCGACGACGAGGATGCGATCGACGCCGTGCGCGGCGAGCGGGCCCGTGTCGATGCCGGTGCCCGGGACGAGCGCGACGAGGCGCCCGCCGAGCGAATCCGCGAGGCGCCGGCCGACGGTCGCGATCTCCAGCGCTGACTTCTTGACGGCGCCGTTCGCCGACTCGACGTGGATCAGGACGTCGTTCGCCATCGTCAGATCACCTTCTTCTCGTTGCGCAGCGCGACGAGCAGGCGCTGCATGCCTTCCTCGGTGGCCTCGATCGTGACCATCTGCCCGCGCGGCGGCGGGAGCCTCAGTCCGGTGGTCTCGACGTGCGACGACGGCGCCGTCACCGCGACTTGTTCGAGCGGCTTCTTCTTGGCCGCCATGATCCCCTTCAATCCCGGATAGCGCGCCTCGGCGAGACCCTTCTGCGCCGTGAACACCGCGGGCAGCGAGACGACGAGGTGCTCGACCTCGCCATCGATCTCGCGACGCACCTTCGCCGTCGAGCCGTCGATCTCGAGCCCGTCCACGAAGGCAACGCATGGCAGGCCGAGCCGCGCCGCCAGCATCGGCCCGACCGCGGCGTCGTCGTCGTCGGTGGCCTGCTTGCCGAGCAGCACGAGGTCCGGGGAGCGTCCCTCGATGGCCGCCGCGAGCGCCGCCGAGATCGACGACGCATCGCGGGCCGCGTCGTCCACGACGTGCAGGGCGGCGTCCGCGCCCATGGCGAGCGCGGTGCGCAACTCCTTCGTGGCGGCCTCCGGGCCGACCGTCAGCACGACGACCTCGCCGGATCCGGCGGCGTCGCGCAGCTGGATCGCCTTCTCGACCGCCATCTCGTCGTAGGGCGCCGTGATGAACTGGACGCCGGACAGCTCGATGCCGCGCCCGTCAGCCGTCGGTTTTACGCGTGTCTCGGTGTCTACGACCCGCTTCAGGCAGACGACGATCCGCATGCGGAGGCTCCGGGGTGAGGGACGGCGCAGGATACGGTCCACCGCGCCGACGCGCCTAGAGTTGCACGTAGAAGCCCTCGCCGAGATAGGTGCGGCGGACGACCTCGTCGTCGACGAGTTCGGAGGGTCGGCCGGCGCGCAGGATGCGTCCGCTGGCGATGATGTAGCTGCGATCGGTGATCGCGAGGGTCTCGCGCACGTTGTGGTCGGTCAGCAGGATGGCGATTCGCTTCGTCTCGCGCAAGCGACGAAGGATCTTCTGGATCTCCTGCACGGTGATCGGGTCGACCCCGGCGAACGGCTCGTCGAGCAGGAGGATCGCCGGATCGTGGACGAGGGACCGCGCGAGTTCCAGCCGCCGCCGCTCGCCGCCGGACAGGACCTCGGCCCGGCTGCGGGCGACCGTGGTCAATTCGAGGTCCGCGAGGAGCGTGTCCGCGCGACGACGCCGTTCCGCGCGCGAGAGGGGGAGCGTTTCGAGCAGGGCGACAAGGTTGTCGCGCGTCGACAGTCGACGGAACACGCTCGGCTCCTGAGGCAGGTAGGCGATGCCGCGACGCGCGCGCTTGTAGATCGGAAGTCGCGTGATGTCCCGATCCTCGAAACGCACCTCGCCTTCGTCCGGACGGACCATGCCGACGACCATCCGGAACGAGGTCGTCTTTCCCGCGCCGTTCGGCCCGAGCAGGCCCACGATCTCGGCCGGATCGACCTGGAACGCGACCTCGTCGACGACTCGCCGCTTGCGGTACGACTTGACGAGGCGGCGCGCCTCCAGCAGCGGCATCAGCGCACCCGCCGTAGCCGACCCGGCAGATCCGGGAAGGCCGGCCAGAACACGAAGAACGCGCGTCCGACGAAGAGATCGCGTGACGTGAACGGAACCCACTCGCTCACGGCGGGACGCGAGCGGTCTTCGTCCTCCGGACGCCAGCGACGATCGGCCCCATCGGCGTCGGTGATCGAGTACCAGGTCGCTCCGTCGTCGAGTGTGCGCTCGGGTTGGCGCTGGTCGTCGTGGCGGATCACCGTGCCGTCCTTGAGGCGGATCGTAGCCAGGTGCCACTTGCGTCCGTCGTAACTCCCCTCGCGGCGGTCGCCGACGTCGCCCTGGTTGTCGCCGATCATGAGGTAGTTGCCGTCCGGCACGATCACACCGTCCACGGCGGCCCGGCCGAGCGGCGACCACGAGTTCTGATACATGATGTCCCGGTCGACCGCCAGGCCCTCGACGCGGAACGGTGCGCCGCTCGCCTCGATGGCCAGACGCTGGACCGGTTGCTCGGGCAGGGGACCGGGTTCGCGGCCGTCGGGCAGCACGGCGATCTCGACGCCGTCGATCCAGACGTGGAACCGTCCGTCGATCGCCTCGACTTCGACCGACCGCGCCACGGTGCCGTCCCACGCCGCTTCGAGAGGGACGTTGACGCGGACCTCGCCGTCGAGGGTGATGCGCGCGAACGACGCACCGGCCGGACCGAGGGCGAGGCGGTACTCCCAGGCACCGTCCGGGCTCCAGACGACGTGGACCGACGTCGCCTCATCCGGACTCGCGGTCGCGCCCTCCGACGGAACGAAACGCGCGCGAACGCGGACGTCGCGGACCCGAGCACCATGGGGCCACGGGTGATGCCAACTGTCGGGATCGCTCGAGGTGTGGATCGGATTCGCCGCCACCAGCGCGGCGCGCTCTCCGCCGGCGAACTCGAACCGCCCCCCCGAGTCCGCGACGAACGCGTTCGAGTCCCTCGGCTCGACGACGAACAGGGCCTCGTCGGACTCGTCGCGGAACGTCGCGACCTTTGAGCGCTCGGGCGACTCGCTCGGAGGGTAGACCGGCCGATACAGCGACTCGCGTACGCGCCGCGGTTTGGGCTCGATCTCGAACCGCCCGCTGCCGTTCCGGGCGATCCAGATGTCGCCGTCCAACTCGCCGATCTTGAGGTGATCGCCGGGCATGCCGACGACGCGCTTGATGAAGTTGCGCGAGCGATCCAGCGGGAAACGGAAGACCCAGATCTCCCAGCGCCGCGGGTCCCGGAGCCAGTTGGCGAACTTGTCGACGAGGATGCGGTCGCCGACGCCGTCCGGCGCCTGGTTCTCCCCGATGAGCGTCGGATGCATGGAACTCGTCGGGATCGTGAACGCCTCGACGCAGAACTGCTTCAACACGAGCGCCATCGCCAGGGCGATCAGGATCGCCTCGAGGTGATCGCGGAACGCGTGCGCGAAACCTCGCGGATGTCGCGAAGCCGATTCGTCGGTGGGGGGAGTGACCCGATCGCTCACTTCTTGCCCTTGCGCTCGTCCTCGTCGTCGCCGCCGAGAACGGCGAGGAATGCCTTCTGCGGGATCTCGACGTTGCCGACGAGCTTCATCCGCTTCTTGCCCTCCTTCTGCTTCTCGAGCAGCTTGCGCTTGCGCGTGACGTCACCCCCGTAGCACTTCGCGGTGACGTCCTTGCGCAGCGCGGAGATGTTTTCGCGCGCGACGATTTTGCCGCCGACCGCCGCCTGCAGGGGTACCTGGAACAGGTGGCGCGGGATCGTCTGCTGCAAGCGTCGTAGCACCTTGCGGCCGCGAGAGCCCGCGCTGTCGCGGTGGCAGATGAGGGACAGCGCGTCCACCTCGGAGTTGTTCACGAGGATCCGCAGGCGCACGAGGTCGCCGCCCTGGTAGCCGCGCACCTCGTAGTCGAGCGTGCCGTAGCCGCGTGTCGCGGACTTCAACTTGTCGTAGAAGTCGAACACGATCTCCTGCAGCGGGATGTCGAAGACCAACATGACGCGGCTGGCGGACAGGTACTGCGTCTCGACGTACACGCCGCGGCGCTCGGTCGAGAGTTGCATCATCGCGCCGATCGACTCCTGCGGCAGGATCATGCTGCATCGCGCGATCGGCTCGCGGAACTCGTCGATGTAGTTGCTCTCGGGCACGTCGCTCGGCTTCTCGACCCGGACGACCTCGCCGTCGGTGCGGCGGATCTCGTAGGTGACGTTGGGCGCGGTCTGAACGAGGTCGACGTCGCTCTCGCGTTCGAGGCGCTCCTGCACGATCTCCATGTGTAGCAGGCCCAGGAAGCCGCAACGAAAGCCGAAACCGAGCGCTTCCGACGTCTCCGGGACGAACGTGAACGACGCGTCGTTCAGTTGCAGCGTCGCGAGCGCCTTGCGCAGGACTTCGAAGTCCTTCGGGTAGGTGGGGTAGAGGCCGCAGTAGACCATCGGCCGCGGCTCCTTGTAGCCGGGCAGCGGGACGAGATCCTTCGGCGGAGGCACCGTCGTGACGGTGTCGCCGATCTTGACGTCACCGAGGCTCTTGATGCTCGCGACGAGGTATCCGGACTCGCCGGCGTGGAGCGCGTCGATCGGCTTGCGGTCGGGTGAGAGGACGCCGACCTCGGTCACGTCGTGGGTCGCACCGGCCTTGAAGAGTCGAACGGACTGTCCGGCCCGCAGCGAGCCGTCGATCAACCGCACGTAGACGATGACGCCGCGGTAGGTGTCGTAGACGGCGTCGAAGAGGAGCGCCTTCAACGGCGCGTCGGGATCGCCGATCGGCGGCGGCACTTCGTCGATCAGGCGGTCGAGAACCTCCGGTACGCCGATGCCAGTCTTCGCACTGCAGCGAACCGCGTTGCTCGCGTCGATGCCGAGAACGGTCTCGATCTCTTCGGCGACCTCGTCGGGGCGGGCACCCTGCATGTCGATCTTGTTCAGGACCGGAATCACCGCCAGCCCCCCGTCCACGGCCAGGTAGGCGTTGGCGACGGTTTGCGCCTCGACGCCTTGCGTCGCGTCCACGAGCAGGAGCGCGCCCTCGCACGCGGCGAGCGACCGGCTGACCTCGTAGGTGAAATCGACGTGGCCGGGCGTGTCGATCAGGTTGAGGATGTACCGCTTGCCGTTCCGCTCGAACGGCATCCGTACGGCGCGGGCCTTGATCGTGATCCCGCGCTCGCGCTCGAGGTCGAGATCGTCGAGCATCTGGCTGCGTTCGACGCCGCGTTCGACGAGACCGGTGATCTCGAGCAGGCGATCCGCGAGCGTCGACTTGCCGTGGTCGATGTGCGCGACGATCGCGAAGTTGCGGATGTGATCGAGGGGCCGACGGGACATGGGGGAGCGAGGTTCCGGGATTCGTCTACGCGCCGGTGCGGGCGTCGGTGGTTGGGACCAGCTTGGACACGAGCGCCTTCAGCGCCGCGCCGCGGTGGCTGACCGCGTTCTTCGCGGTGCGCGAGAGTTCGGAGAAGCGGCACCGGCTCGGCGGATGGAAGAAGAGGGGGTCGTAGCCGAAGCCGTTCTCACCGACGCCCGGCCAACGGATCAGGCCCGAGACACGGCCCTCGACCTCGGCGACGCAGTGCCCTTCGGGCGTCGCGACGCAGAGCGCGCAGACGAACGCCGCCGGTGCCTCCTTCAGGCCGAGCGCGGTGAGTCGCTCGATCAGCAGCCGGTTGTTCTCTTCGTCGGTGGCGTACGGACCAGCGAACCGCGCGGAGCGTACGCCGGGCGCGCCGTCGAGCGCGGGGACGACCAGACCGGAGTCGTCCGCGAGCGCCCAGCACGCGCCGTCGCGCGCCGCGGCGAGCGCTTTCAGGCGGGCGTTCTCGGCGAAGGTCGCGCCGGTCTCCTCGATCGGCGAGAGCGCGTGGTGCGTGGTGACCTCGAAGCCGAGGGGGGCGAGCAACTCTCGGATCTCCGCGACCTTGTGCGCGTTGGTCGAGGCGATGAGGAGGCGGCGCGTCACGGTGTCGCCGCCAACGCCGCGCGGCACGCGGCGATCGCCTTCTCGGCGCCTTGGCGACCGAGTTCGAGCAATGCGTCGAGTTCAGCGCGCTCGAACGGGCGCGACTCCCCGGTGCCCTGCACCTCGAGGAAGCGGCCGGATTCGGTCATCACGACGTTCATGTCGACGTCGGCGCGATGATCCTCGTGGTAGTCGAGATCGGTCAACGCCTGTCCACCGACGATGCCGACGGAAATCGCTCCGACCGCCTCGGCGATCGGCCAACGCGCGAGCGGCTTCTTGAACGGATAGGTGCGCAGCGCATCGCAGAGCGCGACGTACGCGGCGTTGATGCACGCGGTGCGCGTGCCGCCGTCGGCTTGGAGGACGTCGCAATCCAGCCAGATCGTCCGCTCGCCAAGCGCGGCGAGGTCGGTCACGGAGCGGATGGCACGACCCACGAGCCGCTGGATCTCGTGGGTGCGGCCGTCCACACGCCCGGTGCCGCGGTCGCGGGGCTTTCGCCCCTCGCTCGAGCCGGGAAGCATCGCGTACTCCGCGGTGAGCCAGCCCTTGCCACGGCCGACCATCCAGCCCGGCACGCGTTCCTCGACGCTGGCGGTGACGAAGACGATGGTGTTCCCGGAGCGGTACAGGACCGAGCCCGGCGCCGCTTGCGTGAAGCGTCGGGTGATCTCGATCGGGCGCACGTCCAGGGGGCGCCGACCGTCGTGGCGCGGCGCGTCGGTGCTCGGCATGGCGACCCTCGGCGGCGCGCTCCCGGAGGGGTGCGTGCCCGTTCGGCCGCCGTTCGAACGGCGTCCGGGGCGGGATGCTACCAGCCTCTCGGTCCGGCGTCCGCGCAGTGACCAAGCCACTCGAGCCAGGGCTTCCAGGCCCCGCCGACGCCGACGACCTCGACGTGCGTGACGCCGCCGTCATCGACAGCTCGGACCCGGGTCGCAAGTCGCGTCGCGAGGCCGTCCGGCCAGTGCACGAGGACCTCCAGAGGCGCGTCCGAGGTCGGCGCCGCGGCAAGCGGGAGCGAGGCATGGTGGCCCCCGAGCGCGGTCGGCGTGCCGGTGACGACATGCCCGGGGACCTCGATCGAACGCGGGCGCAGGGACGGACAGGGGCTGGTGACCATTCGAACGGAGGCCTCACCGCAGGGATCGACCACCGGCATCCCGCGCCTCTATCGGCGGGGGCACCGGGCGGCTTGACGACGTTCCGGAGCCGATCGTTCAGGAGTCTGTACGAACGGGGCATGCGCCGCGGCCCGAACGGGGGCAGGATTCGGGGATGGACCGCGTGCCGTTCCGCAAGATGCACGGCTGTCGCAACGACTACGTCGTGGTCGCGGCCGGGGATCTCGCCGCCGCCAACGATCCGGCCGCGCTTGCACGCGCCGCATGCGACCGGCGCGCCGGGATCGGCGCGGATGGGCTTCTCGTCGTGGCTCCGGCCGACGGCGCCGACCTCGCGATGCGCATGTGGAATCCGGACGGCAGCGAGTCCGAGATGTGCGGCAACGGTCTGCGGTGCGCGGTCCGATTCGCCCTGGAGCGCCGCGGCACGGGCCCGGTCGGCCGGGGCGTCGCCCGCACCGCCGCCGGCGATCTCTCGTACGTGGTCCACGGCGAGGACGGCCTCGCGTGGGACGTCGAGATCGAGGTCGGGACGCCGCAGCTGCTCCCCCCGCTCGGCCTCGCCGACCCTCCCGTCGAGTTGGCCCGGGTGCTGCTCGGCAACCCCCACGCGGTCGCCTTCGTCCCGTCCCTCGACGAGGCGCCGGTCGCGACGTGGGGGCCAAGGATCGAGCACGATCCGGCGTTCCCCGATCGCACGAACGTCGAGTTCGTCGTCGTCAGGTCGCGGGATGAACTCGCCCAGCGAACCTGGGAGCGCGGCGCAGGCGAGACCGAGGCGTGCGGCACCGGGGCCGCCGCCGCGTGGGTCGCCGCGCGCGTTGCCGGGCGCGTCGAGGCGAGCGGGGTCGTGAGGCTGCGGGGCGGGTCGTTGCGTGTGGTGTGGAACGGTGTCGGGCCGGTGCGCCTGCGCGGACCGGCGACGAGCGTCGCGGAGGGCGTGTGGTTCGCTCCGCGGCCGGCGGAGCGCGCCGATGCCGGTATGTGAGGTCTGCGGCAGCCGACAAATCGAACAGGGCCTCGTCGCGGGCGAGGTCGTCTCCGTGTGTGGCCTGTGCGGCGAGGTGCAGGGCGACGCGACGACGCGGCAACGTCTGGAAGAGCGGCGGGAGGCGATCGAACGCGGGTTCGATCCGCTGGTCTATCCCCTTGTCTGCGCGTTGGAGGCCATCCCCGAGGTTCGTGTCGAACACGCGAGTGCGGGGCGGCCGGGCACGGCGGAGTATCCGTTCGTGTTTCTTCGGCTCGGCGATCGGGCGTTGTCGCAGTTGGAGCGCCTCTTGACCAGCCTGGAGATGGCCAATCGGACCACCCATCGGCGTTGGGTCGTCGAGTGCAGTCTTCAGCGCGGGCTGCTGTTCATCCTCCGTCCGCGCTTCTGGAAGGCGATCCTGGAGATCAGCGAGACGGACGTCCTCGAGGCTCGTCAGGATCTCCCGATCCTCGCCCAATTGATCGCCCGCGACGTCTCCCTCGGATGGTGGCGGAGTTGATCCGTCGCGCGGGAACGCCGCCTCACTTCGGGAAGGTGCTGTTCACCTTCTCATAGTCCTTCCAGGCGTTCTTCATGCCCTTGTCCAGATCGCCGACGAGCGCCTGATAGGCCGCGACCGCCTTGCGCGGCAGCTTGTACCCCTTCGCATCCTTGGCCCATCCGTCCATCGTCTTGCGGAGGTCGGGATCCGTGCCTTCCGGCGTGAGGAAACCGTCGCGGAGGATCCGGGCACCCGCATCGAACGCCTCGGGCACGTCGTCGTCTTCCCGCGCCTTCCACCAAGCTTTCCACGCCTTGGCGAGGCGCTTCTGCTGGCCATCGAGCTCGCTGCCGAGACGCTCCCTCAACGCCTCGCAGGCGGGCGTCCCCGCGAAGTGGCGCAGGAACAGGCCGAGGTGCCCCATCCACGCCTTCCCATCCGGTTCGAGGTCGGTGGGGAACGTGCCGAGCGCCTTGGCGTGTCGCTCTGCGAGCGCCGCGACCTTGTCCCGGAGTGCCCCGGCCCTCGCTCGGAGCGGTTCGGGGAGATCCGAGCGCTCGGCGATCCGCGAGGCCGCGTCGTACAGAGCCGCGAAGTCGTGCTCGCCGGGCTGATTCGCCTCCGCAAGCAGATCGAGGGCGCGCTCGACGCGATTCGGATCGGTTGCGGTCACCGCGTCACACCAGGCCAACTGCTGTGATGTGTGGGGGACGGCGCCGTTGTGCTCGGCCGGCCAGTGATTCCATCCCTCCAGGCTGCGCAGACGAAGCAATGGGTAGCGGGCCTTCTTCAGCGCTTCGTAGCCGCCGACGCTCTGCCCGTAGTGCACCACCGGATCGCGGGTGCCGTGCATGAAGCAGATCGCCTGGTGATGCGCGCGCGGCCCGGTCGGCGTCCAGGTCCACAACCCGCTCGCGTGGGCGACCACGCCCTGCACGAGGTTCGGCTCGGAGCCCGCGAGGTGCAACGCGAAGAACGAACCTTGGCTGTGGCCGTAGAGCAGGACGCGCTCGATCGGCAGGGCCTCCTTCATCTCCTCGATGAGGGCCTTAAGTCGCTTCACGTCCTTCGCTTCGCCGAAGAAGTTGTGGCCGCCCTGGCCGTTCGGCGTCGTTCCGTCGGGCGAGACGACGAGGTCGTGGGGCCGAAACGACTCCCATCGGTGGTTTGCGAATCCCCATCCCTTCGACAGGTTGCTGCCGTGGAGGATCACCGTCATCGTCCACGGCGTTCGTTCCCGCGCCTGGCGCGGGAGGCGATAGAGGAATTCGAGGCCGTCCGCGCCCCGCCAACGATGGACTCCGCCCCGGCCGTCCGTTGCCGGCGCGATCTCGTCCGGCCCATCGTCACGGGCCGTCGCCGGCACGGCCGCCGCGAACACCGCCGCGAGCGTCGCCGCGACCACCCCACCCCAACGTCCCCGACACCGCCGATCGCGCGCCATCGCTCGTCCTCTCGGAACTGCCGCCCTGGGCCCGTGCCCAGGGGACGGAGTCCAACCCCGGGGGGTTCCCACGGACCGCGCACGGCGGGGACGCCCCCTCCCATGCGGGCCGCCCCGACGCCTCACCCCTTGTGCCCGGGGGGGGGACGCTCGTTAGCGGTCGGGCCCGCCGAAGCCGGTCGGGCGACGGGTGCGCCGGACCACGAGGATCGCGACGACGACGAGGGCGAGGCCAACCGCGGCGCCTGCCCCTGGGGTTGCTCGGCGGCGGGCGGTGCGCGGCGCCGCCGGCGTTGCGCGGTCCCCCTGCGAGACCGCGGATCCGACGTCGGCCGGCGCGATGCGAGGCCCCAGCGCCGGTGGCGGGGCCTCGCGCCTCGGCGCGGCGTCGCGCTCCGTGCGGCCGATGGCGATGCGCAATGCGCGGATCGTCGCGTCCGCCGGATCGTCGGCCCGTCGAGCGCGCACCCGTTCGAGACGCCCGAGCAGGTCGCGCGCCCGATTCGTCGCGCCGATGCGGATCGCGGCATCGACCGCCACGAGCAGGCCCTCGAACACGTCGTCGTCCTCGGCCGCGAGCCGCGCGAGGTGGATGTTCTCGAGCGCGATCTCGTAGATCCGCAGGGCCTCGTTCGGGCGATCGATGCGCAGGGCGGCGGAGGCGAGGGTCAGGGCGTGGGTCGCCGCATGCGATTCGTGCGCCCAAGCCCGCACGTGGACGATCGCCGCATCGACGAACGCATCGCCGGGCCAGGACCGGAGCGCCGACGGATCGGCGTGCTCGTCCAGTCCGTCGAAACGCGCGAACAGCTGCCAGAGCGCGAGGTTCGCGGCGCGCCCGGCGTCGGCCGTGGTCGCACCCGCTTCTTCGGCGGCCTCGATCGCCGGATCCAAGTCGCCCGCGCGCGACCACGATCGCGCGGCGCGCTCCCACCAGCCGGAGCGGCCCTCGAGGTCCACGTCGATCGTGCGATCGGCGGCCAGCGATTGAACGAGCCAGGCCGCGTCGCGGTGACGTCCGTGCATCGTCTCGAGGTCCGCCTCGAGCAACGTGCGCTCGACCCGCAGGCGCGCGAGCAGCGCGGTGTCCGACGGGTTCGGCGCACCCTCGGTTCGACCCTGCCACGAGGCGAACCACGCCCAGGCCTCCGATGCGGCGGGCGCGTTGCCGGTTGTGAGATGGTGCGCGACGACTCGTGCCGCCGCGACGCCCTGGTACGGCTCTCCGGGCGGGTAGAGGTCGCGAGCAGCCACGTACGCGGCGATCGCGTCCTCAGCCGGCTCCAGCATGCCCTCCTCGACCTGCCT
>CAZPGF010000008.1:0-32892 GCA_964586025.1 uncultured Planctomycetales bacterium | reverse complement strand
CTCACGGTGTCCGACCTGCCGGTCCAGGACCGCGGCCCGCGAGAGCTGGAGGTCCGCCGCGTGCCGCGGATCGGGTGTGGCCGCGGCGATGCGGCCCGCCTCCTCGACCCAGCGCGCGATCGCCGCCGGATGCTGCGAGGAGGGTTCGAAAGGGGGAGCCTCGACGCGCGTCACCGTGCCGCTCGGGAGGTGGCGTGCGGGAGTCGGATCGGCGTCGGACCGCCGAGCCGCTACGAGGGCGAGGAGAACGAGACCGGACCACGACAGGCCCGAACCAGCTCGGCACGACATCGTCGAGGCTCCCGAGGTTCGAATGCGGGATGGGGTCAGGCTTCGTCGGCGGCGCTCGTCGGCGTCGCCGGAACTGGCGAATCGTCCTCATCCACCGCGCTCGGCGTCGTCACCGGCGAGGGCGGCGGTTGAATCGGCGGGTCGGGGAACCAGCCGAGGTCGCGGGGCGGACGCTTCTCGCATCCGTCGTCCTCGCAGGAGCGCTGGGTGAGGTGGAACACCCCCGCGATCGGTGCACGGCGACTCAGCAGGAGATTGCCGCGCTCGCAGACGACCCAGACGTCCCCCTTCGCGTGAACGCTCGATCCGGTGGCAATGTTCTTCGTCCACCACGCCCAACGACGTTCGATTCGCCCCTGCGCGCGGGCCTCGTACTGGGCGATCTCGAGGTAGCCCTGCCACGCGATGCGCAAGCACGACGCGGCGTCGATGCGCTTCTCGACGCGCGTCACCTCGGTGATCGACGCTCCGACCGTGCGGGACGACTCGATGTGCGCGCGAAACGTCGCGAGAACGGCGCTCGCGTCAGCGTGAAAGGAGCTCGTCACCGCCCAGGACGTCGAGTCGCCGTGCCGGGTCTCGATCACGACCCGATCCGATGACGTGCCGTGAGGGCAGTTCCAGACCTCGCCGGTCGCCCGCAAAGCGAGCCACGAACCCGTCTTCGAGATGATCGGATCCTCCTCGATCACCAGGCGGCACTCGCCGCCATCGGTCTCGACGTAGTCGGTGCCGATGCCGAACGGACCCCAGCGGTCGAGCAACTCGAAGCCGGGCTGGCGCTGCAGTTCCCGCTCGGACGGACCGGGGCAGTCGGCGCAGTCCGCGGCGGCGGGCGCGATCGATCCGAGTGCGAACGCGAGCATCGCCGCGAGGCCAGCGAGGACGCGTCGGCGCGTGCGGTACCGGCAGGGGGAAACTTGCGGAGGGGTGTGTCGCATGGGGCGCTCCGGGGACGGCGGTGGTCGTCGCCTTCCTCCTCGCGCCGAGCGGGGGTGCGGTCACCGGCCGCTCGGCCAGGCGATGGGGGTGATCGGTTCGACGGCCCCTCTGCGACCTCTGCGACCATCGCGCGACCCTCCGTGAGCTCGTCTCCCCACCCCCCTTCTCCGACCGACCCGTTGCCCATCGCGCTGGGGCGGCTGGAGGACCGCCTCGAGGAGATCGGTGCGGACAGCAGCGCCGGACCGGAACAACGCGCGCGGCGCCTCGCGGAGATCGAGGCCGAACTCGGCGCGACCCTCGCCGCCGCGGCCGGCGATCTAGCCCTCGCGCGGCGGCGCGGCCATCCGATCATCACGGCGATCAGCGAGTGGGGCGACGACGCCGCGCGACTCGGGTGCAGCGACGCCGCCGCCGAGGCCGAAGCGCTCGTCGAGCGCTGCCTCCACGACGAGGGACGTGCGTGGTCCCGCATGGCCGATCGATGGCTCACGGCGACGAACGAGGACGTCGCGCGGAATGCGACGGCGATCTTCCGCCACCTGCTCGCGGCCACCGCCCTGCGACGCGAGGCGCTCTGCCTCGATCGGGACGAGGCCGCGGCCACGCCGATCGATGTCGCACGACGCGACGCGCTGCGCGACGCGCTCGCTGCGACCGACCCGACTCCGGCCGAGCGCGAAGCGTGGATCCGCGATCTGATCGACCGCGCCGACGACGTCCTGACCGGCATGGACGAACTCGGGCCGTCGGCGGCGGCGAGAAACCTCGAACTCGTCGCGGACGATCTCGCGTGGCATCACCGCCACGTCGAGCGGAAGGGTGCCGCCGCCCGTCGCCTCGGACGGAAACTGCGCCGCCTGCGCGTCGAGGCGCAGGAGCGCCGCCTCCAGGAGTCGCTCGAACGGCGCTTCGGCGCGACGGCGGTCGGGCGGTTCGAGCGCTTCGTCCTCCTGCTGATCTTCGTCGTGCTCGGAATCCTCGTCGTCGAGTTCGCGTTCGACGTTCCGCTGCCGGTGCAGATCGCGCTGACCGCGATCGACACCTTCGCATGCGGCGTGTTCCTGACCGAGTTCTTCGTCCGGCTCTCGCTCGTGCGCGGGCGCGCGAGCTGGGCTCGGCGGCATGTGCTGATCGACTTCGTCCCGTCGCTCCCGTTCGGGCTGTTCACGCTCTACGACAAGCTCGGCACCGCGGAGCAACTGCGGTGGGGGCGCGCCCTCCGGTTCCTGCGGCTCACGCGCGTCGCGCGGTACGTGCGGTTGCTGTTGCCACTGATCCGGATGATCCGTGCGTTCGGCTTCCTCGTGCGCGGACTCGATCGCCTCGTTCGCCGCTACGGGGATCTGCTCAATCGGAACGTGATCCTGTTCCCGCGCCGCGACGAACGGGCGGCCGCCGCTCGACTCGGCGAGAGCGGAGCGGCACACGCAGCCCGCCTCCGGACGGCCCTCGACAAGGCGTGGCGCACGCTGGTGGAGGGCTCGCCCGAGTCCGTGCGCGGCGCGCTGTTCGTCGAGCGGACGCGAGCGCTCGAAGCGATGCGCGAACGCGGTGGCCTGGAACGACCGGACACGGCCGAGGCGCCGACGTCGGCGCCGATCGAGCTGCCCGCGGAGCAGTTCTTCGACCGGATGGAGCGCGTCACAGCCGAGGAGCTCGCCGCCGAGTACGGCTTCGACTTCGTCGCGCGCTGCGCGCGCGCGGCGCGACTGTTCGCGCGGCCGCCGATCCGCTGGTTTCCGATCCTGCGTCGCGCCGTCCCGCGCCTCACACCGACGATGGGCGACGCCGAGGTCGTCGCCGCCGCGGCGCACGCGCTCGGGCGCGAGTTGCGCCGGCACCACGACCGCATCCTCGCGCTCGGCGACCTGCACGGAACAGTGACGCCGCCGGAACTGGTCGATCGAGTCGGCACGATGATGTTTCGCGCGAGCCTGCGTCCGGCGCGCAAGCTCCTGGTCATCGGTGGCGTGTTCCTGGTGATCCAGGGAATCGCGGGCGTGTTCGGCGTCGGCGCGGGCTGGGTGACGTGGATCGAGCGCCTGATCGGGGACACGCTGCTCCTCCTCGGCGGCATCTGCCTCGTCGTGCTCGGCGTCGGCTGGTGGCTGCGCAGTCTCGCGGGGCGCGAGACCGCCTTTCACGAACAGGTCGCCCTGGCGCAATACCTCTCGCTCACCGAGTCGATCAAGGGACGATTCCTCGCCCGCGACGTCGCGATCTTCGATCGCCGTGTCCTCGAACCCGAGAGTCGCGTCACGTCCGACGTTCCCAAGGACTCGTCGTCGCGACGCGACGCCTTCCTGCGCATCGTCCGCTCGTGGCTCGTCGAACCGCCGGTCGGACGCCACGAGGGCGTTGCGGAGGCGCTGGAGCGCACCGCCCTGCTGTACCGCGACAGCCTCGACGGCTCGCTCTTCGGCGAGGACGACGATCGCACGACCGCCCATCTGCTCGGCGACCCGTCGCTGCGCGAACTGCGACGTCTGGCGGCGACCCTCGGCAAGCGCGAGCATCGCGAACTCGTACGGCTGGACCTCCGGCGCAAGCGGACCCTCCTGGGCGGCCCGTGGCTCTGGTTCAGTTTCATCAGCAAGGCGATCACGCAGGACGTCGGCCGACTGATCGTCGACTACAACCGTCACGCGATCACCCTCGCCGAACTTCCCAACGCCGAGCCGGACGAGCGGGCCGCGTACGAACGCTGGCTGGCGGCCGAGTCCGCCGCGGCCGAGACGAAGCGCCGGACGTCGCGCAACATCGCCTATCAGACGACCTCGTTCCATGCACTCCACTTCCTCGACGCGGATCCCGCACGCGACGGAGCGATCGCCGCCGCGTACGGCGACGCGATCGCGCGGAAACTCGCCCACGACCGGCGCGTGCTGATCCGTGAGATCTTCGGTACCTTCCCGCGCCATCTCCGATCGAAGGAGCGACGCGTCGCGAATCTGTTCCGGCTCTACGGATCGTGGCTGCAAGGGGGACGCGGACTGCTCCTGCCCCTTCGGCTCGGCGTGATCTTCCTGCGCAGCGTGTGGATCGGGGCGACGTGGCTCGCGTCCGCCGTCGGGGAGATTCGGCGCTCGAATCGTCGCTTCGATCCGGAGGCGGTGGAGCAGGCGGACTTCGCGACCGCGGTACGCAAGATCGGTCGTGTGCGCGGTCCGATCGTCGCCACGTGCATCGCGCTCCGCGCGCGACTCGACCCGGAGTACCTGGGAGTTCGTCCGCCGGGTTTGGAAGGCACGGCGTCGATGGACGACGTCCGCGCGGATCTCGGGTTCGCCGATGTCTCGCCGGAGCGACGACGC
This sequence comes from uncultured Planctomycetales bacterium, assembly GCA_964586025.1. Taxonomy (GTDB): domain Bacteria; phylum Planctomycetota; class PLA2; order PLA2; family JAEUHO01; genus JACKGW01. Next base: position 28,342 of record CAZPGF010000008.1, on the reverse strand, counting down.
GACATCGCCGCGCAGCGCCTGGAAGCGGAGGCCGACATGCGGCGGCTCGCGGCGGCCATCGACGAGGGGCTCCTCGATCGGCTCGCCGAGCGGCGTGCCTGCGATGCACGCGCGTTCGATGCGGAGTCGCGGCGTGCCCTGGCGGTCGCGTATCGCGGCGACTATGCGGGAATCAAGACCCATCTCTCCTCGACCGCGTTGCTGCAGGAGGCGCTCGCCTCGCTCGTCGATCGACCGCCGGGCGAGGCATCGCTTCTCCGGCGGTGGCGTCTGGCGAGGCCGGTTCGGCGGTGGTGGGCACAGTACGGGCGCGGTGATCGCGCCGCACGGAAGCGGTTCGCACGCGTCGTCGCCGGCGACGGGACGCTCCGGCGGGCGCTCGTCGCGTGGGCCGAGCGCGGCACCGACGGAGCGCGCGAGGAAGGTCTGCGTCGCGCGGCCGATCTGCTGCGGCATCCGCGTCGGATCAGCGAGCAGCTGTTGACGCTGCGCACGGTGCAGACGCTCTCGTTGGTCGATCTGTTGAACTACCGCACGCACGTCTATCGCCTCGGCGACTACGAGGGCAGCGGGGACGACCCGCGCCATTGGTTGAGGTTGGGGTCCGACGACGATCCCGCCGCTCGCGCCGGAGCCGCCGCGAGTCGGAGCGGGTCGGAGCGAGCGTCCGCCGACGGACCGGGGCGGCACGCGCCGACGTGATCGCCCCCGAACTGCGAAGCCGCCCCTCCGCAAGGTCAAAGCCCTTCTGAACGGATACGCGGTGGGGTTACCGAGTCAGCACGCCCCGCGTGGAGGTGGACGACTGCGCCGAGTTGAAGCGCCGAGCCGGCGCGTCGGGCGCAGTGCGGAGTCCCGCCGATGCGCGTCGTCCCGTCGATCCGACTCACCCGGACCGCTCTCGTCGCCCTGGTCGCGTACATGTCGACGTTGCTGGCGTCGTGCGGTGGCGGAGGCGACAGCGGTTTCGCCGACGAGCCGTTCGTCGAGCGCTTCGATCCGCTGGTCGTCCGCAGCGATACGTCCCGGGCGTTCCGGATGATCGGTCGCGGTCTGGGGCGCCGCGGCGATCGCGTCCTCGTGCGTTTCGTGGCACGCACCGGCACTCCGTTCCGGGGCGGTACGGCCATGGAACTCGAGGCCACCGCGATCGTCGACTCGGACCGGCAGATCCGCGGGACCGTGGACGAGCCCGGCGTCCCTCGATCGTGGGGCGATGTCGTCGGTGCCGACGTCGAAATCCGCCTCGCCGACGGACGAGAGGTGCGATTCGCCGATCCGGGCGCGCGGTTCGCGCCGCAGTCCGTGCGGGTCGATGCGATCTCGCCGAGCCGGATCGAGGGCACCCCGTCGTCGCCCGCGACCCTGCACGGCAGCGGGTTCGGGACGCCCGGAACGACGGCCAAGGTGCTGTTCTTCGCGATCGCCGGCACCCCGTTCCACGACGGCACCCTCGCGGTGGACGGGGTGTACGGCACCGTCGTCTCCGATCGACGCATCGACTTCCACACCCCCGAGGTGTCCGTCAGCGGCTCATGGTTCGCGCGCGTCGAGGTTCGCCTCGAGGACGGGACGGGGGCCTCGAGCGACCGCTGGTACGCATGCTTCGAGGGGCCGCCGCCTCCCCCCGAGTTCGCCGCGATCTCCATCTCGCCCGTCTCGTTCGACGCGCGCGTGCCGTCGGTTTTCCAGGTCGCGGGCAGCGAGTTCCAGCCGCTTGGCGGTGAGGCCTCCGTCGTGTTCGTCGCCGAAGACGGCACGCCGTTCCACGGCGGTACCAGCGACCGCGTCGAAGTGCCCGCGCTCATCGCTGGACCAGGCAGCCTGCGCGGGCTGTCGCCCGTTCCCGGCTTCGATCACGTTCGATTCGCACGGGTCCGCGTGCGCCTTCCGGACGGAAGGGAACAGCCGCTGACGAACGACCGCATCGTGTTCGTTCCCCATGTCGGCACGCCGCGCGTCTGCATCAACGAGATCGACTACGATCAGCCCGGGACCGACACCGGCGAGTTCGTCGAGCTCTTCAATGCGGGGGACGGAACCGCATCGCTTGGCGAGTACGCGTTGATGTTCGTCAACGGCGGCTCGCCGACGCCGACGCCGTACCAGACCGTCGAGCTGCCGGCCGTCGCGCTGCCCCCGGGCGGGTACTTCGTCGTGGCAGCGAACGCGGACGTGATCGCGGGCGCCGACCTGGACGTCTCCCCGGACGTGAACCTGGTCCAGAACGGCGCTCCCGATGTCGTCGCGTTGCGACGCGAATCCAGCGTCGTCGACGTCGTCAGTTACGAGGGGGACGCGGCGTTCCCCTATCTCGAAGGCACCGGCGTCGGGCTCGAGGACGACGGCGTCGAGCCCGACGTGTCGATCGCACGCTTCCTCGACGGCGGCGACACGCAGCGCAACGCGAGCGACTTCGACCGCGGGCCGGCAACGCCGGGTCGCTCGAACACGGGGCGGACCGAGTCGCTCCGTGCGGTCGGAGATCTCGGCGCGGTGCGCGGCGAAGGACACTGGCTGGCGCTGAGTCCGTCCGATGCCCGCGGCCTCTCCCTCGGGGTCGCGACGACCGGCGTGGGCCTCGGCGGCGTCGCGATCACGTCCGACGGTCGCGTCTTCGCGACGACGCGCTCCGACGACGGCGAGAGCGTGCTGCTCGTGCTCTCGCCGGCCGACGGCGCGGTGATCCTGGCGGTGGGGGTCGTTCAGGAGGGCGGCGTGCCGCAACGAATCGCCGATCTCGCGATACGACCCGCCGACGGCGCCCTGTTCGCGGTGGCGGACGACGCCCACGGGGCGGGGCGCCTCGTTCGAATCTCGGAGGCGACGGCCGTGGCATCGACCGTCGGCGCCCTCGCGCTCGGCGCCGGCGAGCGGGTCGCCGGTCTGGCGTTCGCCCCCGACGGCACGCTGTGGATGACGACGCGCGGGGTCGGCGCGCGGTTGATCGATGTCGCCCCGACGAACGCCGCCGTGCGTTCCTCGATGCCGCTCACCGTCGAGACGACGACCGGACTGGCGGTGCGGCCGACCGACGGCGTGCGAGTCGCATGCGTCGAGGGCTCGGAGACGGTCTTCGCGATCGACGATTCGGGGGGCGCGATCGCGATCGGTGCGACGGGTTGCGGCGAGCCCGGCGACCTCGCGTTCGTGCCCTGAACGGCGTGCCCGTCGCGGGAGGGGCGCGAAGTATCCGTTCAGGGGGTCTCTGACCTTGCGTGCGTACGTCTTCGCAGATCGGGGGCGCTCAGGCCGCCGTGTCGGGCTAGAGTGGACAACCACACGTCGCCCTCCACGGCGACTTTCCGCTCCCCGCCTGCGAACCCGGACCGGCGGTGAACGCGAAGGGAAGGCACGCCCTCGGTGGTTCGGATCGCCCGCTGACCTGCGGGCGAGTGCCGGGCCTGAACGGGTACGGCGCGAGCGGGTCGGAGGGGTAGACTCCCGCCGCCGAGTTGGAGGACCCCATGCCTGACGCCGTCATCGTCTCCGCCTGCCGCACGCCCATCGGACGGTTCGGAGGCGGACTCGCGTCGCTCCGGGCGCCCGATCTCGGGGCGATCGCCGTGCGCGAAGCACTGGCACGGGCGGGCCTGCGCGGCGAGGAGGTCGACGAAGTGATCCTCGGCAACGTCTTGCAGGCGGGACTCGGGCAGAACCCCGCACGCCAGGCGGCGATCGCGGCCGGCATCCCCGTCGAGAAGCCGAGTTTCACCGTGAACAAGGTCTGCGGCTCGGGCCTGAAGTCGGTGATGCTCGCCGCGCAGGCGATCCGCGCGGGCGATGCGGAGGTGATCGTCGCCGGCGGCCAAGAGAGCATGAGCAACGCGCCGTACCTGGCTCCGGGCATCCGCGACGGACTGCGCCTCGGCCACGGCAAGTTGCTCGATTCCATGGTCCACGACGGCCTGTGGGACATCTACAACGACTTCCACATGGGTGAGACCGGCGAACTCATCGCCGAGCGCTGCGACGTGTCCCGGGCCGACATGGACGCGTTCGCGGCGGAGAGCCACCGGCGCGCATCGGCCGCGCGCGCGGACGGGGCGTTCGACGAGGAGATCGTTCCGATCGAGCTCAAGGACAGGAAGGGCAACGTCACCGTGATCCGCCACGACGAGGGCGTGCGCGAGGGGACGACGGCGGAAGGACTCGCCGCCATGAAGCCGGCGTTCCGCAAGGACGGTCGCGTCACCGCCGCGAACGCGAGCCAGATCAGCGACGGTGCGAGCGCCGTCGTCGTGATGAGCGAGGACATGGCCCGGCGCCGCGGCCTCGAACCGTTGGCTCGCATCACGGGCTACGCGACGGGCGGCACCGAGCCGAAGTGGGTGATGTACGCGCCGGTCGTTGCCATCAAGAACCTCGCCGAACGCACCGGGAAAGAGTCCTCGACCTACGACCTGTTCGAGGTGAACGAGGCGTTCGCGTCCGCGGCCTGCGCGGTCCAGAAGGAGGCGGGACTCGATCCCGCCCGCACGAACGTCCACGGCGGCGCCGTGGCGCTCGGCCACCCCATCGGGGCGAGCGGCGCGCGGATCCTGACGACGCTGCTCTACGCGCTGAAGCGCCGCGACGGCCGCACCGGGGTCGCCACGCTGTGCCTCGGCGGCGGCAACGCCGTCGCGCTGTCGGTCGCCCGCTGAACGTCGTTTCGCACCCATCCGTCCGGGGGACCGTCATGACCGAACCCGCAATGACCTTTCGCCGCATCGGCGTGATCGGCGCCGGACAGATGGGCGCCGGAATCGCCCAGGTGTTCGCCGTCGCGGGCACGCCCGTCGCCCTCTACGACAGCCGGCCCGACGCGGTCGCGCGTGGTCGGGACGGCGTCGCGAAGAGCCTCGCGCGATTCGTCGCCAAGGAGAAGATGAGCCGGGCCGACGCCGACGCGGCAGTGGACCGGATCGAACCGGCAGAACGCATCGAAGGCCTCGTCGGATGCGACCTCGTGATCGAGGCGATCGTCGAGGACCCCGCCGTCAAGAAGGACGTGCTGCGCTCGGTCTCCTCGGTCCTCGCCGACCAGGCGATCCTCGCCTCCAACACCTCCAGCATCTCGATCACGGAGCTCGCTGCGGTGACCCGCTGCCCCGAACGGTTCGTCGGCATGCACTTCATGAATCCCGTGCCACTGATGCGCCTCGTCGAGGTGATCCGGGGCCTGCAGACGAGCGACGCGACGTTCCACGCGGTGCGCGACGCCGCTGTCGCCGTAGGCAAGGTGCCGGTCGTCGCGAACGACTACCCCGGCTTCGTCAGCAATCGCATCCTGATGCCGATGATCAACGAGGCGATCACGTGCGTCATGGAGGGCGTCGCAACGCCCGAGAACATCGACGAGATCATGAAGCTCGGCATGAACCACCCGATGGGACCGCTCGCCCTGGCGGACCTGATCGGACTCGACACGTGCCTTGCGATCATGGAGGTGCTGCACCGCGACCTCGGCGACGGCAAGTACCGTCCGTCGCCGCTGCTCCGCAAGATGGTCGCGGCCGGCTGGCTCGGTCGGAAGTCCGGTCGCGGCTTCTACGTCTACACGCTGTAGCACACGCGACGATCAGGGGAGTTCGTCCCCCCGTGCGTGGAGTTCGATGACGTGGCGGCGCAGGTCGGCGCGGGAGATCCCCTCGTACGTGCCGAACGTGACGAACTGCGCGACGAGGCAAGCGGCGAGCACGATGATCGCGCCGACGACGAGCTGGAACCGCTCGAGGCGGGCCACGTGGACACGTCCGAGGATCCAGCCGACGACCGCTCCGACGGCGTGACCGGAGTTGCTGATCGGCAGCGTCCCGGTGTACGTCAGCACGAGGCAGATGCCGAACCATGCGAGGAGCTGGTTGCGGAGGTACGGCGTCGCCACGGCGGCGGCGACCGGATGATGATTCTTCAGCGCAAAGAGGAACGTCGCGAGGCCGAAGATCCCACCGGAGATCCCGACGGTCGGGACCGGTGCGTTGAAGATCCACGACGCGGCCGATCCGGCGGTGCCTGCCGCCAGCACCACGGTCAGGAGCGTGGTGCGACCCCAGGCGGCCTCGAACAGCCGGCCGAGTTGCCAGAACACGAAGCCGTTCATGACCAGATGCAGCGGGCCCGCGTGAAGCAGGGTCGAGGTGAGGTGCCGCCACCACGAGCCGGTCCACACCGTGACGTTTTGCTGCAGGGTGGCGATCCACGGCCGTGCTTCGGTCGCGGACCGGCGGGCCGTCGCCTCTTGGACGACGAACAGCGCCGCGACGACGACGAGCACCGCGATCGTCGCGATCGGACGGCGGAGGCCGCCCGACGCGTGGCGGAGGCGCGCGGACTCGAACCGACGGCGGATGCCGTCCGCGCAGCGCTCGCAGCGCTCGTCTCCCTCGACGCCGAACACCTCGTCGCGCGCGACCTTCGCCCCGCAGTCGGTGCAGGTCACCGTGCTCCCGCCGGGGTCGCCGTCACGCATCCCGGCATTGAAGCAGGGATCCCGTGCGACTCCTCGTCCCGAGCGAGGACGCGTCGCTCGGCACCCGTAAGGTGGTGGCCCCGAGGCCCCGGAACCCATCCATGGACTTCGAACTCTCCGAGGACCAGCGCATCCTGCAGGAAACCGCGCGCGATTTCGCCGAGCGTGAGCTGGCTCCACGCGCCGCCGCGAGCGACGCCGCGGAGTCCTTCGTGCGTGAGCAGATCGACCTGTGTCGTGACATGGGATTCCTCGGCATGGCCGTCTCGGAGGAGTACGGCGGCAGCGACCTCGGGGCGGTGGGAACGAGTCTCGTTCTGATGGAGGTGAACCGCTGCTGCGCGAGCACCGGCGTCACGCTCTCCGTCCACAACAGCCTCACCTGCGAGAGCCTGATGCAGTTCGGGAGCGACGAGCAGAAGCGCCGCTATCTGCCGCGGCTCGCATCGGGAGAGTGGCTCGGTGCGTACGCGCTGTCCGAGGCGGGCAGCGGCAGCGACGCGGGGAGCCTCGTCTGTCGCGCCGACCGCCGAGACGGGGGCTGGGTCCTCGACGGAGCGAAACTCTGGATCACCCAGGGCAACGAGGCCGACCTCATCGTGGTGTTCGCACGCACCGATCCCCACGGCGGCACGCGAGGGATCTCGGCGTTCCTCGTCGAGACGGCCTCGGAGGGGTTCCGCTCGGGAGAGCCCGAGAAGAAGATGGGGCTGCGCGGATCGCCGACCGTCGAGATCCATTTCGACCGCGTGCACGTTCCCGATGAGAACGTCCTCGGCGAGATCGGGCGCGGTTTCCCGATCGCGCTCGCGCTGCTCGACACGGGGCGCATCGGCGTCGCGAGCCAGGCGGTCGGCATCGCCGAGGCCTGTCTCGACGCGTCGGTGAAGTACGCGAGGGAGCGCGAGCAGTTTGGGAAGCCCATCGCGTCGTTCGGCGCGATCCAGGAAAAGGTCGCCGAGATGGCGACGCGGATCGACGCGGCGCGCCTCCTGACGCTGCGCGCCGCCTGGCTCAAGGACCGCGGGCTTCCGTACGGGCGCGAGGCGAGCATGGCCAAGCTGTTCGCGTCACGGACCGCGAACGAAGTCGCGAGGGAGGCGATCCAGATCCACGGCGGTGCCGGGTACACGCGCGAGTTCCCCGTCGAACGCTACTTCCGAGATGCGCGCGTCACGGAGATCTACGAAGGCACGACGGAGATCCAGCGTCTCGTGATTTCGCGAAGCGTGCTGAAGCGGTGACCTGCGCTTGATTCGGAACGAGCCGTCGGTCACGGAACTCGCCCGTCGCGTGCGGGAACGCGACGCGCGTGCGCTCGCGCGCGCGTTGACGTGGGTGGAGAGTGACTCGGCGTACGGACCGGCCCTGGTCTCCGCGCTGGGCGCCTCCGGGCGTGCGTTCCGGATCGGCGTGACCGGTCCGCCCGGGGCCGGCAAAAGCACGCTCGTCGCGGCGCTCGCGCTCGCGTATCGCAAGGCGGGGGCGCGCGTGGGCATCCTCGCGATCGATCCGAGCAGCCCGTTCCACGGCGGTGCGCTCCTGGGCGACCGCATTCGCATGCAGGCGCTCTCCGGCGACGGCGATGTGTTCATCCGCAGTCTGGCGACGCGCGGGGCGCTCGGCGGTCTGGCGGCGGCGGTCCACGACGCCGCGGACGTGCTCGATGCGGCGGGCTTCGATCCGATCCTGATCGAAACGGTCGGCGTCGGACAGAGCGAGGTCGATGTGACGCGCGCCGCGGACGTCACCGTCGTCGTGCTCGCACCGAGCGGCGGGGACACGATCCAGGCGATGAAGTCCGGACTGATCGAGGCGGCCGACGTGCTCGTCGTGAACCAGGCGGACCGCGACGGCGCCGACGCGCTCACGCACGCGCTCGAGGCCGCGCTCGAGTTGCGCACGTCGGGCCCGCGCCCCCCGATCGTGCGGACCGTCGCGACGAACGGAGGCGGAATCGACGACCTGTGCGCGACGTTGCGTTCGCGCAGCCCCGACGTCGCCGCGCCCGAACTGATCGCGCGGCGTCGAATCGCCCGCGCGACGGCGCGGCTGGTCGCCGCGGTCGATGGGCGCCGCGCTCGCGCGTTCTGGCGTCATCACGGCGATCGGCGCGACGATCTCGCGGCCGAGGTCGTCGCGGGTCGCATCACCCTGGCCGAGGCGATCGAGAGGCTCGCCTCCGCTTCGGCCGACGAGGAGCCCCTGTGAGTTCGCAGCGTCCGATCCGCGTGCTCGTCGCGAAGGCCGGTCTCGACGGACACGATCGCGGTGCGAAGGTCGTCGCGGCGGCGCTGCGCGACGGCGGTTTCGAGGTCGTCTACACGGGTCTCCGTCAGACGCCGGAACAGATCGTCGAGGCGGCTCTGCAGGAGGACGTCGACGCGGTCGGTCTCTCGATCCACTCGGGTGCCCACATGACGCTGTTTCCCCGTGTCCTCGAGTTGCTCCGCTCCGCGGGGGCTGGCGAGATCCTGCTGACCGGCGGCGGGATCATCCCCGACGACGACGCGGCGCGGCTCGCGGCCCTCGGCGTGGGACGCCTGTTCGGGCCGGGCACGCCCCTCGCCGAGTTGGTGGCGTACGTCCGTGACGAGGTCACGCGCCGCCGGGAGGCCGGGCGTGCCGCGGCCGGCGGGGGTGCCGCTGATTGAGGCTGGCGCCCCGGAGGGTGAAATGGCACCCGGGGGGGTGTCGCCGCGTCGTCCCGAAGCCGTACCCTGGCGCGCCCGCGGTCCGTCCCCCCCCGCCCGTCCGCGACCCCGCCTCTCCCCGGAGTCCCGCATGCCCCCCCCCGACGCGCCCGCCAGCCCCTTCCTGGCCGACGAGCACGTCGAGGTGCGCCGCATGGTGCGCGAGTTCGCCGTCGAGGAGGTCGCGCCGCTGGCCCGCGAACTCGACGAGGAGAAGCGCTTTCCCCACGAGACGTTGCCTCGCCTCGCGGAGTTGGGCCTGCTCGGCGTTCCCTGGCCCGAGGAGTTCGGCGGCGCGGGCATGGACTATCTCGCCTACGCGATCGTCATCGAGGAGTTGTCGCGCGCGTGCGGCACCACGGGCATCACCGTGGCTGCCCACACATCCCTCGGCACGGGGCCGATCTACCACTTCGGCACGCGTGAACAGCGCGAGCGGTGGGTCCCCGCGCTCGCCGGGGGCAGCCAACTCGCGGCATTCGCGCTGACCGAGCCCGGCGCCGGAAGCGACGCCAAGGCGACGCGCGTCACGGCCCGACGCGACGGCGATGCGTGGGTGATCGACGGTACGAAGATCTACTGCACCAACGGCTCGCACGCGGGCGTGATCGTCTTCACCGCACGCACCGGCGGCGAGATCGGCGACCCCAACCAGATCAGCGCGTTCGTCGTCGAGAAGGGAACGCCGGGATTGGGCTACGGGGTGCTCGAGGACAAGCTCGGCCTGCGCGGTTCGGACACCCGCGAGATCGTGTTCGACGGCTGTCGGATCCCCCTTGGCAACAAGCTCGGTCCCGACGGCGCGGGGTTCAAGCAGTTCCTCCAGACACTTGAGGCGGGGCGGATCTCGATCGGTGCGATGGCGGTCGGCCTCGCCCAGGGCGCCCTCGATTGCGCGCTGGACTACGCACGCGTGCGGAAGCAGTTCGGGCAACGGTTGATCGAGATGCAGCCGATCGCGCACAAGTTGGCGAACATGGCCGTCGAAATCCACAACGCGCGCAACCTCGTCCATGAGGCCGCTTGGCGCAAGGACCGCGGTCTCCCGTACGCCGCGCTCGGATCCGCCGCCAAGCTGCACGCGTCCGAGGTCGCGATGCGCGTCGCATACGACGCGGTGCAGATCCTGGGCGGCGTCGGCTACACGCGGGAGTTTCCGGCAGAACGGATCCTGCGCGACGCGAAGTTGTGCGAGATCGGCGAGGGAACCAGCGAGATCCAGCGCCTGATCCTCGCCCGCCATCTCGACCGCGTCGGCGGCGACCTGACGCAGTCGACGTGATCGAGCTCCCGCCGGTCGTCGTCGCGCTGTCGGCCGGCGCGATCGTCGGTTCGGTGGTCCTGATCGCCCGCGCCGAGCGCCGTCTTCGCAAGCGGGTGATTCGCCTGCGCAAGCGCATGGACGAGTTGGAGGAGGCGCTCGACGGGGTCGACGAGGAACTCGCCGCCCGTCGGCGCGAAGGGCGCGAGATCGCATCCGGGCGGATCGCCGCGGCGATCGCCGCGGTGCGCGAACAACCGGCCGTCGCCGCCCGCGCGCGAGCGGCGCTCACGAGCGCCGGACGCGCGCCGACGCGCGATCTTTACGCGGCCTGCGATCGTCTCGGGCGCGATGCGCTTGCCTGGCGGCTCGTCGGCGAGCCGCTCGACGGCCGTTACCTCGAAGCGGGTGGGGGGGGAGGGGGTCGCAACGGACCGACCGTCTGGTTCGAAGCGCTCGGCTGGCTCGGCGTCGCGATCGAAGCCGATCCCGATCTGGCGGCGGCCCTGGCGAGCGCACGACCGCGCTGCACGATCGTCGCGAAGGCGGTCGTCGGCCCGGGCGCCGCCGCGCGCGTGCGCTTCCATCGCGTCGAGGGTGGCGCCGACCACCCGGGACTTCCGGCCGCCGCGAGCCTCGGGTTCGTCGAGGCGAGCGCGCGGGCGCTCGCGCCCGTGATCGCCATGGGTGCGCGAACGCGGGAGATCGACGTCCCATCGACGACCCTCGCCGCGGCGTGGCGCGACGCCGGTGACGGCCGGCGGCCCGACGTGCTCGTCATCGACTACGTCTCGGGTGCCGCCGATGCCCTGGCGGGCCTCGAAGGCCTGCCGTTGCCGCGCGTCGCCATCGTCGCGGGCGCGGGCGAAGGCCCGTTTCCGGAACTCGCCTCCGAGGACGAGACCTTGCGTGTCCGCGAGACGGCCGTCCGCATCGGCTACGTCGCCGTGGGTCGCCACGCCGACGCGCTCGTGCTCGTCGCGTCGGACGCCGCGGACGTCCTCGAACGCGCGCGTGCGGACCGCGCGATCCGCGCCCTCGCATCCACCGGATCCCCGGGACCGACGGCCCGCCCCGGGCCGGAGGTGCCGTGACCCACGGGACGGTTCCGCCTAGCGCGGCAGATCGATCGCGCGGTGCGGGACCTGCTCCTCGACGAGGACTTCCTTCAACTCGCTCCAGTTCGTCGCCTCGCTGCCGAGGAAGTCGGACGCCGCGTCGCCGCAGACGATCAACTCCGGACTCTGGAATGCGTGCGCGAGTTCGAGCGCCTCGCGGCCGATGATCTGCCTGGCCCGAGGATCGTTGACGAAGTCCTCGTAGTCGTCCGGACGGCAGAGCACGACGAAACGCGGGAAGAGCAGGAAGTGGCCGAGGCGAAGCGCGATGCGCACGCAGAGGATGCGACTCGCGCCGGGTGCCTCGCTGGCCTTGATCTCCTCGCCGATCTCCTCCGGCGAGGCGTCGGACGGGACGCTCCGCGGGGTGGACTCGCCGTCTACGTTCGTCAGTTCGACCTCGATGTCGGGGGACTCGGGCGGATCGATCTCCTTGAAGCCGCGCGCGAGCAGCTGCTGCAAGAGGACGCGGGCCGCGCCGCCGAGCGTGCGCGTCGTCGGAATCAGGATCTCGATCGCCATGGCGGCGCATGGTGCGGCAGGACCCCGGCGGCGGCGCCAATTCTCGTAGCCGAAGGCGGCCGTGACGTCCCGGCGGCGGTGACGCGGTCGTCGCGTCACCGACTCGCCGCGATCGCCGCGAGCGCGTCCGGGTTCTCGATGGAGGCCGTGTCCCCGAGGTCTGCGCCGAGCCAGACCCGACGGATGGCGCCGCGCACGATCTTCGCCGAGCGCGTCTTCGGCAGCGCGTCCACGAAGCGCAGCGCCTTCGGGCGCAGCGTCCTCCCGAGGTGCTCGACGACCGCGTCGAGCAGTTCGGTGCGAAGGGCCTCCGACTCGGTTGCATCGGGCTTCAGCACGACGAACACGACGATGTCTTCGCCCTTGACGTCGTCGGGGACGCCCACCGCCGCCGCCTCGCTGGCCGCAGGATGGGCGACGACCGCGGCCTCGACCTCGGCCGGCCCGACACGCTTCCCGGCGACGTTTACGGTGTCGTCGCTGCGGCCGTGCAGGAACCAGAAGCCGTCGTCATCGACGTACGCCCAGTCGCCGTGATACCAAACGTCGGGACCGAAGCGTTCGAAGTACGTCGCTAGATACCGCTCGCGATCACCGAGGAATCCCTTCGTCAGGCTCGGTGCGGGTTGCTTCAACACGAGATGGCCGACGGCGCCGCGCACCGGCTTGCCGTCGTCGTCGAACACGTCCACGTCCATCCCGAGGGCCGGACCGCGCAGCGTACACGGTTTGAGCCGCGTCGTGGGGAGGGGCGACAGATGACAGCCGACGAGTTCCGTGCCGCCACTGATGTTGATGATTGGACAGCGACGTCGCCCGACCCGCTCGAAGCACCACATCCAGGAGTCGGGATCCCAGGGTTCGCCCGTGCTGCCGATCAGACGCAGCGTGGACAGGTCGTGCGTGTCCGCGAGATCGTCGCCGGCGCGACGCAGCAGGCGAACGGCGGTCGGGGCGAACCCGAGATGGGTGAGTCGGTGCCGCGACACCATCTCGAACAGGCGATCCGCTCGCGGATACGTCGGCGCGCCTTCGAACACGTGAACGACGCCGCCGAGCGCGGTGACGCCGATGATTTCCCACGGGCCCATCATCCAACCGATGTCGGTCAGCCAGAAGAAGCGATCCCCGGGCCACACGTCGAACGCGTAGCCGAGTTCCTTCGTCATCTGCGCGAGGCAGCCCGCGTGCGTGTGCATTGTGCCCTTGGGACGCCCCGTGGTGCCGCTCGTGTAGAGGATCATTGCCGTCGCCTCGGCGTCGAGTTGCTCGGTTGCGACATCCGGCTCGATCGCTGCGGCGGCCTCGCGCCAGTCGATGTCGCGACCCGCCTTCCACGAGACGGGGTTGCCGGCGTGACACAGCACGATCTGCCGGCGGATCGACGGCACCGTGGCGATCGCGGCGTCCGCGGCGGGCTTGATCGGTGCGATCTTGCCGCGACGAAAGCCGCCGTCCGCCGTGATCAGGACGACCGCTCCGGCGTCGCGCAGGCGCGTCGCGAGGGCCTCGGGGCCGAATGCGGAGAACACCGGGATCGCGACCGCGCCGATGCGCAGGCATGCGAACAGCGCGACCACGACGTCCGCCGTCATCGGCAGATAGAGCCCCACGCGATCGCCGACGCCGACGTCCTGCGCGCGCAGGAGCGCCGCGAGGCGACCCGTCTCCGCATCGAGTTCGCGGTAGGTCAGCGTGCGCACGCGACCGTCCTCGTTTTCGCCGACGACGGCCGGGGCGTCCGCGAGCGGCCCCCGCACGTGACGGTCGAGCGTGTTCAGGACGATGTTCGTCCGGCCGCCGAGGAACCACCGCGCGAACGGGAACCCCTCGCTCATGTCGAGCGTGCGCTCGTACGGGCGGTACCAGGAGACGCCGATGTGCTCGAGCGCGACGTCCCAGAATCGGCCGATGTCCGCGACCGACCACGCGTGCAGGGAGGCGTAGGATGTCGCCCCGACGCGACGCATCAGTTCGGCCACGCGCGTGCGCGAGGCGGTCTCGGGGTCGGGAACCCAGACCACGCCCTGGGGGTTCGAGTCGGTCATGCGGCCCATTGGAACGAAGAAGGGGCCGATCTGCTACCGTTGGGCGGCATTGCGGCGAGGGGCCGCGTTGGGAACCCGCACCCGATGCCGATCGCGCCCGCGTCCGTTCCGCACGTCGATGTGGACGGGACCCACGCACTGCCCGACGCGGGGTCTCGCGCCGCGTGCGAGGACGCCCGCGCCGCGCTCGACGCGCTGCCGGACGCGTGGCGGCGCGAGGCCGAACGCGGCCTCGACGGCGATCTCGCATTCCTCGTCCCCGGCGGCGGCACCGGCGTCGCCGGCGAGATCGAGGCCTATGCCGCGGCGTCGCCGCCCCGCGCGACGTTGCTCGTCGTGGGGATCGGCGGTTCGGCCCTGTCCGCGCGCTGCTTCGCCGCGTTGCGCGATCGGTTCGAACGCAGCCGCGACCTCGTCGTGCTCGACACCGCCGACCCGGACGCGGTGGCGCATCTCGTCGCCACCCGCGATCCCCACGCGATCCGGTTGCTCGGCGTGTCGAAGTCCGGCGCGACGCTCGAGTCGACCGCGGTGTTCGGTGTGTTGGAGGCGTGGCTTCGCGACGTCCTGGGCGAGTCCGGCGCGCGCGACGCGATCGCGGTGGTCGCGGGCGATGGGTCGAACCCGCTGCGCGCATTGGCGATGTCGCGCGGCTACCGCTGCTTCGATCTCGCCGCGCGAATCGGCGGACGATTCTCCGGTCTCACCGCCGTCGGCATGCTGCCTGCGGCGTTCTGCGACGTCGACCCGAGGGCGCTCGAGGCGGGCGCCCGGTTCGGGCGGGACCTCGTGCTGCGTCCGGCGGCCGTCAATCCTGCGCTCGAACTCGCGGCGCTCCAGCACGCCGCGTGGCTCGTCGGGCGTCGGGTCCACGTGCTGATGCCGTACGGCGAGCGCCTCGCGCCGCTCGGACCGTGGTGGGCCCAATTGCTGGGCGAGAGCCTCGGCAAGATCGGGCGGAACGGTCCGGTCGGTCCGGTCGCGCTCGCCGCTCGCGGCCCGGCCGATCAGCACAGCCTGTTGCAGCGGTTGCTCGACGGCCCGGACGACAGCGTCGTCGTGACGATCGACGCGCCCCCGGGGGAGCGGCCCGCGGACGCGGCGGCGGCCCGCGCCCATCGCGCGCTCGCGCCGATCCAAGACGCCTGCCTGCATGCGACCCAGGCCGCGCTCCGGTCGTGTCAGCGTCCCGTCCTGCGGATCCGCCTTGGCAAGGCCGACCCGTTCCACGTCGCCGCCCTGTTCGTGGTCGCGGAGGCGGCGACGGTTGCGTGGGCACGTCTCCTGGGCGTCGATCCGCAGGGGCAGCCCGGCGTGCAACGCATCAAGGACGCCGCCGCCGAGCGTCTCGGCCCGCGCGATCCGTTCGGTCAGAACGGGATGTCGTCGGCGTCGCCGTAGTCGTCCTGCGGGGTCGCGTCGCGTGCGCCGACCGACGCCGGGGCGGAACGACGCGACGAGCCGCCGCTGTCTCCGCCGCCGCCGTCGCCCTGGCCGCCGTCGAGGAACTGGAAGGACTCGGCGGTGACGTACAGCTTGCTGTGACGTTGGCCTTCCTTCTCCCAGGTGTCGAAGCAGAGGCGGCCCTCGATGAAAATCTGGCGCCCCTTCTTCATGTAGCGGTGGATCGTCTCGCCCGTGCGGCCCCACGCCTTGATGTCGACGAAGCAGGTCTCCTCGACCTTCTCGCCGCCGGAGGAGGCGCCGGGTCCGGAGTTGTCCCGGCGGAGGTAGGTGCGGTTCACGGCGAGGCCGAACGAGACGACCGACGTGCCGCCGGTCGTGGAGCGGCTCTCGGGGTCGCGAGTGAGGCGACCGATGAGCAGGACCTTGTTGAGGTTGGCCATGGGACTCCCTTCGAAACGAGCGGTTGCGGACACAGGGTAGGAGACGGGACCCCCACGACGGAGAGCCCGGATCCAAGGGGTTGGCTGGGCGGCTCCCGGTTGGGCGGACCGGGGTTGGGCGGACCGATCTGTTTCGCCGACGGCAGACGGGGATAGCCTGCTTGGAGCGCGGAGCGGCGCGGAGTCGCTCGGCCGGACCACCTCGGGGGGGCGCCATGTCGGGTCACCAAGCGGATGCCGGACGCGGTTCCAAGCCGGCGCCGACCGGCGCCGAACGCCGTCGCCACGCCCGGGCCGGAGCGGGTGGCATTTGTCTCCTGACCGGCGAGAACGGCGCCGAGGCCGGATTCGAACTCGTCGATCTGAGCGAGTCCGGCGCACGGCTGCGCTGCGATCGCGGCCTGAAGCCGATGACCCGCGTCGGCGTCGTGCTGATGCTGCCGCGCGCCCGCCTCGGTCGCGACGAGGACGTGCGTCTCGACATCCAAGGCGTCGTCGTCTGGAGCCATCAGACCGAGTCCTCCGGCTACGACACCGGCGTGTTTTTCCCGGAACTCGACCGCGACGCCCGGAACGCCCTCAAGGCGTTCGTCGACGCGTCCGTTTGAAGGGGGGATGCCGCCCGAACCCCTCGCGACGATCTTTGCAGGCATCTTCGGCCTGGTCGTCGGCTCGTTCCTGAACGTCGTCATCTGGCGGCTGCCGCGTGGGCAGAGCGTCGTGCGTCCTCGCTCGCGCTGCCCCGGATGCGGACGTTCGTTGCGCTGGTTCGAGAACGTCCCGGTGCTCTCCTGGCTGTTCCTGCTCGGCCGGTGCGCGGGCTGTCGGATGCGGATTCCCGCCCGCTACCCGCTCGTCGAACTGGTGACGGGCGCGCTGTTCCTCGGGTCGTGGCTCGTCTGGCGCGATCACCCCTTCACCGCGGCCTTTGTCGCGGCCCACCTCGCTGCGCTCTTGGCGATCACGTTCATCGACGCCGAGCACAAGATCATCCCCGACGCGATCTCCAAGCCGGCCCTCGTCCTGGCGCTCGTCGCGGCGCCATGGACGGCCCTCCCGGATCGACCCAAGGTCCTGGTCGATGCGGCCGGTCCGATGGTGAACGCCTGGCTCGTCGCCCTCGCGGGCGCGGCCCTGGGAGCGGGGGTCCTGCTCGCGATCCGCTGGATCGCATCCGCGCTCAAGAAGCGCGAAGCGATGGGGCTCGGCGACGTCAAGCTCCTCGCGTGGATCGGCGCGCTGGTCGGGCCCACCTACGTCCTGCTCGCGCTCGTCGTCGGATGCCTCGCGGGCAGCGTGATCGGACTCGGGATCGTCGTCGCCGGGTCGCTCCGGGCGCTGCCGTGTCGTCTGCGCCTGTCCGACGGCGATGCCGTCCACGAGACCGACCGCGTCCGCATCGCCGACGGCGCGCTCCTGGTGGAGGGGGTCCCCGGATGGTCCGCCGGCTCGAGCGTGACCGTCCGGCTCGTGCTGCCGGCGGTCCGTGTGCTCGAGGACGAGGACGTCACGATCGAGAAGCAGGGGCGCCTGGCCTCGGTCGAGGCGCAGGGGAGCGGGGTCCGCTGGCGCGTCCAACTCGACGATCTCTCCGACGCCGAGGACGAGCACCTCTTCCTCTTCCGACACTCGAACCGCTACGTGCCGTTCGGACCGTTCCTCGCGCTCGGAGGCGCGGTGACGCTGCTTGCGCCGGCGTGGATCTGGTGGGCCTACGTCGATGCGTGGCCCTCGTTGATCCGCCGCGGCTAGTCCCCGTCCGTGGCGGCAACCCGTGCCGCCCGGTCCGTTTCCCAACTCCACGCGGGCGTGTTGCCCCCGTACCCTGGGGGGCTATCCGGGATTCGACCCCAAGATCTTGTATTTTTTCCGCTTGACGCGCTCGCTGCCCGTGCTGGAATCGCCGCAGCGCGATGCGGCCCGGGGCGAGGAGGGGCTTGCAGCAGGCGCGTGAGAGGCTCGCTCACGCGATCTCGCCGCAGCCCCTCGGTCCCGAACGGGAAGTCGCGAGGAGGCTCCGGTGCCGGCTCGTCGGCACGGGAGGCGAGACATCTCCTCGTCCCGGGTCGTACCCGCGCGTCGATTTCGGGTTGGCAGCGCCCGCGGCGAAGCGGGCGGCGGAGGAGCGCCATGAGCGATCGCCACGTTTTCTCGGTTCCGCGGATTCTCACCCTCGTCGCGATGGGGGTCGTCGTCTGGGTCGTGCCCGCGTGCTCGATCTCCAAGGAGCACCGCAAGGCGATCCAGGTCGCACGCGTTCGCGGCAGTCAGTTGAACGCCGCGACGGGGCGCCTCAGCCAACTTGAGGGCCAGCTGGCCGATGCCCACCGCGAGCAGGATCTCTCGGCCTCGCGCGTCCGAGAGTTGAACGACCGTCTCGCGCTGGCCGAGACCGGTGCGAACGCCAACGCGCAGGACGTCGCCGCCATGCGCACGGATCTCGTCCGCCTGCAGACGGATCTCGCCCAGGCCCGTCAACTCGTCGCCGATCTCGGGGCCGAGTACGACGTTCTCGTCGCGCAGAACCGCGATCTGCGCGAGTCGCTCGCCAACCTTCCGCCGGCCTCGCTGCAGCCCCACGAGACGTTGCCCGCGCCGAAGACCGGTCCCAGCCCGGCCGCGCTCGCGATGCAGCGTGACCTGGAGTCGCGCCTCGCCCGCTACGGCCTTCACGGCCTTCCGGTCGAGATTCGCGAAGACGGTTTCGGCGAGCGCGTCGCGATCGTGCTGCCCGATGCGTTCAAGTCGGGCGAGGCGAGCCTGCACGACAACAAGGAGGCCGTGCAGGCGATCGTCGGCCTCGGTCGGCTGATCAAGGAGCAGTACCCGTCGGCGCAGATCCTGGTCGAGGGGCACACGGACTCGGATCGTCTCGTCCGCACGAAGGACAAGTGGGGGACGAACGAGCGCCTCTCGCAGGCCCGCGCCGAGTCGGTTCGCGAACTCCTCACGACCGCCGGCCTCGCCGGCGGTCAGATCTCGACCGCAGGTTTCGGCGCGCAGCGCCTGCTCGACTCCGGGGCGGATCGCAACGCGAAGTCCCGCAATCGTCGCGTCGAGATCTACATCGCTCCGAACGCCTGACCCGTCGTCCTCGACGCGGACGGCGGCTCCCACCGCCGTCCGCCTCCCGTTCCCTTCCTCCCTCCCTTGAGCCAAGGAGATTCTCCATGCGGATGTCCGTCGTCCCGCGGCAGGGCCTGGTCTGGTCCGCCGCCTTCGCTCTGATCGCCGCCCCCGTCCTCGGGGGCTGTTCCTCGTCGCGCCGTACGCGCACGAACCACTCCACCGCGAACCAGTCCGCCTTCCCGGGCAACGGCTACGCGATGGCCCCGTCGGCCCCGTCGACCGGGTCGATCGTGGACGCCGGCAACGTTCCCGGCGCTCCTCCGTACGTGGATCCGTTCCCGGGATCCGTGGCCCCGTCGCCGGAAGGCTTCGGCACGTTCCCCGAGTTCGAAGCGCCGGCTCCGCTCGCGAGCGGCGAGACCCGCAGCGAACTCGACGCGTCGCGGGCCGAGATCGAGAGGATGAAGGCCGAGCAGGCGGCGTTGAACGCCGAACTGAGCGCCTGGCGGGACAAGATCGCGAGCCAGCAGGACGCACTGATCGCCAGTCCGCCGCTTCCGGCCGGCCCCGGGCGGGGCGTCCGCGACGTGCCCGTGGACGGCGCTCTCGCCGAGTTGGAGTCCGCCCTTCGATCGAGCGCCTCCGGCGCCGAGGTCGTCCGCCAGGGCGAGTCGGTCGTCGTCCGTCTGACGGACGGGTTCCGCTCGGGTGACGACAAGTTGCTCTCCCCGTCCCAGGCCGATGCGGTGGCCCGGGCGACCGCCCAGGCCCTCGCCCGCTATCCGGACGCCCGCGTCTCGGTCGTCGGCCACAGCGACAGCACGCCCATCGTCAAGACCAAGCACCTCTGGCGCAGCAACCAGCACCTGTCGGAAGCCCGCGCGCGGACGGTCGCCGACCGCCTCGCGAATGCCGGGCTGTCGAGCCGGATCGAGGTCCAGGGGCGCGGGGCGAGCGAGCCCCTGATCGCGCCGGAGAAGAATCGCGCCGACCAGGCCCGCAACCGCCGCGTCGAGATCGTGATCTCGCTGTAGAGGCGACGATCGGATCCCCATCGAGGGGCGGCTTCGCGCGAAGCGAGGCCGCCCCTTCGTCGTTTGGGGGTCCCACCAGATCCCGGTCGCCCCCGTCAGGCCCTTTCCGAAGGGCCTGCGGGCGCCGTGTTCAAGGGATTGCACGCGCTCTGTCGATAGGGGCCCGCAGGTCCCGTGGGGGACCCGCGCGAACCCGCACGGAGGGTGTGGACGTGGCCAGCGTCACCATCGAGGAACTGCTGCAACTGCTCGTCGCGCAGGGCGGCTCGGATCTGCACATCTCGGCGGGCTCGCCGCCGAAGGTGCGCGTCCACGGCCATCTCTACGACTCCGAGCACGACCCGATGCGGCCCGAGGCGACGAAGGCGCTGATCTACTCGTTCCTGACGTCGGACCAGATCGCGCGCTTCGAGCGCGACTTCGAACTCGATCTGTCGTTCGGTCTGGAGGGCCTCGGGCGGTTCCGGGTCAACGTCTTCTACCAGCGCGGCAGCGTCGGCGCCGTGCTGCGAATGATTCCCGAGCAGGTACGGCCGTTCGACCAACTCGGCCTGCCGCGGGCGATCTGCGAGCAGATCGCCGCGCTGCCCCGCGGCCTCGTGCTCGTGACCGGGGCGACCGGCAGCGGCAAGAGCACCACGCTCGCGGCGATGCTCGACTACATCAACGACACGCGCGCCGACCACGTCCTCACGATCGAGGACCCGATCGAGTTTCTGCACCGCAACAAGGGATGCCTGTTCAACCAGCGCGAGGTTGGTTCGGACACGAAGGGATTCAAGAGCGCGCTGAAGAGCGCCCTGCGTGAAGACCCCGATGTCGTGCTCGTGGGCGAGATGCGGGACACGGAGACGATCGAAGCGGCGCTGACGATCGCCGAGACCGGTCACCTGACATTCGGCACGCTGCACACGAGCGACGCGGTGCAGTCCATCAACCGCGTGATCGACGTGTTCCCCGCGCACCAACAGCAGCAGATCCGCACGCAGCTGTCGTTCACGCTGCAGTCGGTGTTCTGCCAGCAGCTGATCCCCGCGGCGAGCGGCAGCGGCCGGGTCCTGGCGCTCGAGGTGATGATGGCGAACAGCGCCGTGCGCTCGCTGATCCGCGACGACAAGGCGCATCAGATCTACAGCATCATCCAGACGGGCGGCAAGCTCGGCATGCAGACGATGAACCAGGCGCTCGGCGATCTCGTCCGCGCGCGGGCGATCACGTTCGAGCAGGCCGTGCAGCACTCGGCGGACGTGGACGACCTGAAGCGAACGCTTCAGATGGCCTAACGGGAAAGGGGCTCGACGACCATGGTCAGTTTCAGCCGTCGCATCGTCCGCATCCTCGAGGAGACCGGGGCCGTCGACATGAACGTGCTCCTGGAGGCGTCGAAAGTCGCGTCCAAGGGCGAGCGCTCGGTCACGCAGCACCTTCTCGACGTGGACGCGATCGACGAAGCCGAGTTGCTGGGCGTGCTCGCGGACCGACTGAACGTGCCGCCGATCGACCTCGACCGGGTCACGCCGAGCCAGGACGCCGTCCAGGCCGTCCCGGTCGAACTCGCGCGCAAGACGCGCTGCCTGCCCATCGAGAAGCTCGGCGACCAGTTGACCGTCGCCGTCGCCAACCCGTTCGACGTCGTCCATCACGACGACTTGCGGCTCACGACGGGGTGCGAGTTGCGGCTCGCGCTGTGCCTCGAACACCGCATCAGTTCGGCGATCGACCGCCTCTACGGCGGCAACGACAGCGACAAGATGGCGGCGTTCCTCTCGGACGTCGAAGGGCTGACGACCGACATCCCGAAGCCCGACGCCGATCAGGAGGTCGTGGACGTCTCGATGCTCGGCGAGGGCGAGGACGCCCCGGTCGTCAAGATCGTCAACCACATCATCTACCAGGCCGTCAAGAACCAGGCGTCGGACATCCACGTCGAGCCGTTCGAGAAGAAGGTCCGCGTCCGCTACCGGGTGGACGGCGCGTTGATCGAGGGGCCGGAGCCGCCCAAGTCGATGCAGAACGCGGTGTCCAGCCGCCTGAAGATTATGGCGCAGCTCGACATCGCCGAGCGGCGCAAGCCCCAGGACGGCAAGTTCCAGGTGCGCGCCGAGGGGCGCACGATCGACTTCCGCGTCAGCACCCTGCCGACGATCTACGGCGAGAAGGTCGTGATGCGCATCCTGGACTCCTCGAACCTCGCGCTGTCGCTCGACACGCTCGGCTTCGAGGAGAAGGCGCTGCGCGACTTCCGCGAAGCGATCGCGGCGCCGTACGGCATGATCCTCGTCACCGGTCCGACGGGCTCCGGCAAGACGACGACGCTCTACAGCGCGGTCAAGGAGATCTTCGACGACGAGTCGAACTTCGTGACCGTCGAGGACCCGGTCGAGTACCAGATGGACCGCATCAACCAGGTGCAGGTCAATCCGAAGAGCGGACTCACGTTCAGCGCCGCGCTGCGGTCGATCCTGCGTCAGGACCCGGACGTCGTGATGATCGGTGAGATTCGCGATCGCGAGACGATCGATATCGCGATCAAGGCCGCGCTCACCGGTCACCTCGTGTTGAGCACGCTCCACACCAACGACGCGGCGAGCACGATCAGCCGCATGGTGGACATGGGGGTAGATCCCTTCATGGTCGCGTCCGCAACGCTGCTCGTCTCGGCGCAGCGCCTGATTCGACGGCTCTGCAAGCACTGCAAGCAGCCGGTCGAGGCGCCGGAGGAGCGCCTGCTGAAGGTGGGCTACCTGCCCCACGAGATCAAGGCCGGCATCACCCTCTACAAGCCGGTCGGCTGCACGCGATGCAGCCAGGGGTACTCGGGTCGGTTCGCGTTGCTCGAGACGCTGCCGATGACCGAGTCGATCAAACGGATGGTGGTCGCCGGCCGGAGCGCCGTCGACATCCGCCAGGACGCGCTCGCGAGCGGGATGATCTCGCTCCGGCGCGCGGCGTTGAACAACGCGCTGCGGGGCAACACGAGCATCGAGGAGGTGCTGCGCGTGACCCTCGGCGAGACCGAGTGAAGGACGCACGATGCCGACGTTCAAGTACAGCGCAGTCGGAGCCGACGGCCGCACCGTCAAGGGAAACCTGGTGGCGACCAACCAGGGCGAACTCGTCGAGGAACTCCGCCGCCGGAGCCTGACGCCGCTGCGCGTCGAGGAGAAGGCGGGAGCCCGCGCCGCGAAGCCCGCGGCCCGACCCGCTCCGAAGGTGGCCCCGACGTCGGGCGGGAAGTCCGCCCCGCCTGCGAAGAAGGGCCTGTCGATGGAGATCCACATCGGCGGGCTCAAGCCGGGCGTGAAGAAGAAGGACGAGATCGTCATCTTCACGCGGCAGCTCGCGACCATGGTGTCGGCCGGTATCCCCCTGCTCGAGTGCCTCGAGATCCTGCGCGAGCAGGCGTCCAGCCGTCAGTTCGGCATGCTGCTCGAGCAGGTCGTCGCCAACGTCCGCAGCGGCGAGGACCTCTCGTCGTCCCTGGACCGCTATCCCAAGGTCTTCACCGACGTCTACGTCAGCATGATCCGCGCCGGCGAGGCGTCCGGTCAGCTCGACGACATCCTCTTGCGCCTCGCGGACTACCTGGAATCGACCCAGCGGCTGAAGCGCAACATCAAGAGCGCGATGACCTACCCAGTCGTCTCGCTCGTGATGATCTTCGGCATCACGTTCTTCCTGATGATCTACATCATCCCGAAGTTCAAGGAGATCTTCACCACGATGGGCATCGAGTTGCCGGGACTGACCCTGGCGGTGCTCGCGGTGTCGGACTGGTGCGATCGGAACTACCCGCTCCTGTTCGCCGGCATGGTGGCGGCCTTCATCCTGCTGAAGATCTACAAGGGAACGAAGAACGGTCGGACCCAGTGGGACTGGCTGATGCTCCACCTCCCGATCTTCGGCAAGCTGTTCCAGAAGGTCGGCCTCGCGCGGTTCTCGAAGACTTTCGCGACGATGCTCCGCTCGGGCGTGCCGATTCTCGGCGGCCTCGAGATCGTCGCGGAGACGAGCGGCAACGTGATCATCGCGGACGCGGTCCTGGCCGCGCGCGAGAACGTCCGCAAGGGCGAGCCGCTCGCCGAGCCGCTCGCGCAGAGCCCGGTGTTCCCGCCGATGGTGACGCGGATGATCGGGATCGGCGAGAAGACCGGCTCGTTGGAGCAGCTGCTCGACAAGATCGCCGAATTCTACGAGGAGCAGGTCAACGCGACCGTCAAACAGTTGACCAGTTTGATCGAGCCGTTGATGATCGCGGTGATGGGTCTGCTCGTCGGAACGATCTGCTTGGCGATCTTCCTGCCGATCTTCGAGATCCAGAAGCAGCTGACCGCGCGATAGACGGCGCGGCGAGGCGCCCCGCCGTCCTGCGGCGGGGCGCACGGCGGGAGGCGGGACGTGGTCCGGGAAGCGAGCACGACGGATGCAACGCGGCCGTGGCGCCTGCGCCGGCCGATCCTCTCTCGCGTCATCCTGTACGCCGTGGGCACGCTGCTCGTCGCCGGGATCGTCTTCGCGCTCGCGCGACGACAGGCCGAGGACGAGGCCGAGCACCTGCTGGCGATGCGCCTGAAACTGCAGCACCTACCGCTGACCCTCGCCGCGGATCCGACGGGCGGTGCCACGTTGGCGATGCTCGACGAAGAGTACGCCCCCGCTTCCCTGCCGCCGTCGCTGCATCCCCTGCGTTCGCGGATCGCGGCCCTGGCGCTGCTGTCGGGCGGGCGGGCCGAGGATGCGGTCTCCGCGCTCGTCGAGGGCACGCTCGATGACGACCCGGTCCGTCGTGCCGCCGCGACGATCGAGCTGGCGCAGACGTTGACCCGCCTCGGTCGCGCGACCGAGGCCCTGGATCGGCTCGCCGGCCTCACCGAGGTCGCCTCCCCCGAGCGCCACGTGCTCGCGACCTTGCGGGCGCGCGCGGTCGCGTTCGCCGACGAGAAGGGGGGCGCGCCCGCCACCGACGTCGTGGCCGCGAGCGTTGCGGTGCTCGACGCACTGCCTCGCCCTCTCCCGATCGGCCCCGACGTCTTCTTCGAGGGTCATGACTGGACGGCCCCGGAGGCGGCCCTGGTCCTCGTCCAGGGGATCGTGGAACGGGAGCCGGAGCGCGCGGCCTCGGCGTGGCCGCGACTGCTCGAACTCGTGCCGGGGGACGTCCGCATCGCCGTCGAGGCCGCGGCCGGACTCGGCGCCGAGGGGCTCGACGAGCCGGCGCGAGCGGCCCTCGAGAGGGCGAGAAACCTGAACGCGGGGCATGCCGGGGCGTACCTGGAGCGGATCCTCGCCAGCTGGCAGGCACCGCCGGACGCCGCCGACATCCGGGCCGCGGCCCGATCCGCGCGGGCCGACCGGATGAGGGACCTGGCCGCGGCGGTCGGAATCACGCTCAAGTCCGCGGTCGGCTCCGCCCGATAGGGCGTGCGCTCCGGTCCCGTGCCGGGGCCGGAGTCCACCGAGCCGCCTCACCGCGGCGCCCTGCGATCGAGCCAGGCAGGGGGGCGGCGCCCGTCGAGGGCGCTGTCGGCGGGTCTCCGCCAGGAGCCCGGCTCAGTCCCACCCGTAACCCTTTTCAGGAGCGAGAGAGAACCATGTCCCGCAAGCAAAGCGGTTTCACCCTGATCGAGCTGATGATCGTGATCGCGATCATCGCCGTCATCGCCGCGATCGCGATTCCGAACCTCCTGGCCGCGCGTCTTGCGGCCAACGAGACGGCCGCGATCGCCACGCTGCGCAACCTCGTGTCGGCGCAGGCCCAGTTCCAGCAGGGCGGTCGTCTGGACGTCGATGGTGACGGCACCGGCGAGTACGGCTTCTTCCAGGAGCTGGCC
The DNA here is from genome assembly GCA_964586025.1 of uncultured Planctomycetales bacterium. Taxonomy (GTDB): domain Bacteria; phylum Planctomycetota; class PLA2; order PLA2; family JAEUHO01; genus JACKGW01. The sequence goes on along the minus strand of CAZPGF010000008.1, from coordinate 2,465 downwards.
GGTACGGACCAGACCGCCGGTCGTATGGCCTCGACGCTGGTTCCGCCGGTTCTTCCCGGCGCGTTCCGCACCGTCGATGCGACGGGCATCGTCAGCAAGAGCGGCTACCTGTTCAAGATCTGGCTGCCGGACAACGCTGGCGTGGGCCAGGCCGAAGAGCAGACGACCGTCCTTGCGGCGGCCGTCGACCCCGACCTCGCGGAGACGGTCTGGTGCGCCTATGCGTGGCCGGCCTCGTACAACCAGTCCGGCAACCGGACGTTCTTCGTGAACCAGGCCGGCGAGGTGCTCGGCGGTGAGGGCACGGCGAACCAGTACAACGGCACGACGACGTCGCCCACCCCGGATGCGGCGTACATGACGGCGACGGACATCCGCAGCCGTCCCGACATCGGCGGCGCGGGTCAGGCGACCCCGACCGGCTTCACCTGGGTGCAGGTCGGCTAGTCCGAACCGCACGATCCTCGGCCCCAGGGCCGAGGAGCACTCAACCGTTCGGGCCGCGACCTTCCGGGTCGCGGCCCGATCTCGTTTTTGTGCTCAAGCGCGAGCGTCCGATCGACCGATGGGGGAGCCGGGCCGCATGCGTCCACCCGACGGAGCGGTCTCGACAACCACGGCCGTTCCACCCCGGGGGGGGCATGCACTCCATCCGTCGCGCCACGCATCGCGGATTCACTCTGATCGAGTTGATCGTCGTCACCGCGGTCATCGCGTTGATCGCGGTGATCGCGATCCCGAACTTCCTCGACAGCAAGCTGCAGGCGAACGAGACCGCGGTGATCGACGCGTTGAAGTTGATCACCCAGGCCCAGGTCCAGTTCCAGTCCCGCTCGATCGTCGATCGCGACGGCGACGGCATCGGTGAGTTTGGCGGGTTCCTGGAGTTGAGCGGCATGCGCGCGCCCCGCATCGCGGGCGGACAGCCGCCGCGTCCTCCGCTGACGCCGCCCCTCCTTACGGCCGGCGCGTTCCAGACGTTGCATGCGCCGTGGGGGCATGTTCAGCGCAACGGGTACTGCTTCCAGATCTACATCCCGACGCCCGACGGGCGCCGCTTCCCGGAGCGGGTCGGCCAGTTCCACGAGCTCGTCGATGCGAATCTCGCGGAGGTCACGTGGTGCTGCTACGCGTGGCCATTCGTGTACGCGCAGTCGGGACGGCGCACGTTCTGCGTGAACCAGTCCGGCACCATCGTGATGACGGACGAGGACGGGTACTCCGGCCCCGACGGGCCGAACCGCCCCGAGTGGGACGCCGCAACCCTCGGAGCCGCGTTCGCCGCCGCGAACGAGGCGAAGCACACGCGGTGCATCACCGGCCGCCTGGCGGTCGGTGAGGTCGGCTACGACGGCAATCGCTGGAACCAGGTGAAGTAGCGCGCTCCTGGGCGAAGGGTGACCGACGCCGCTCCCTCCGCGAGGAGGGGGCGTGGACGATCGGTCGGCCTGGCTCCTCCTGTCCCTCGTCGGTGCTCCGGCGTCGCGCGCCGCTCACGACGCGCTCGTGCGCGGGCTCTCCCCCGGCGAGATGGCCGCGCGCGGCGTGCCGAAGCGGGTCGTCCGCGCCATCGCCTCCGACCGTCGGACCGAGCGCGACATCGCGCTCCTCGCGGAGGAGTCCGACGAACTCGGCCTGATCGTCTTGACGCCGGACGACGAGGGGTGGCCCTCGGAACGCTTCGCGGCGCTCGACGATCGCGGCGACGCGCCCGCCGCGCTGTACACGCGGGGGCATGTCCCGGTCGTCGGCCGTCGGGCGGTGGCGCTCGTGGGAACGCGGGCGGCGACCCCGTACGGCCACGATCTGGCGCGTTCCTGGGCCGCCGACTTCGCCGCCGCGGGCATCGACGTCATCAGCGGGCTCGCGCTCGGGGTGGACGGCGCCGCGCATCGAGGCGCGCTGGACGGAGGCGGCACGACCCGCGCGATCGTCGCCGGCGGGCTCGAAGCGATCTACCCGCCCGAGCACCGCGCCCTCGCCGACGCGATCGCCGAGCGTGGCACGTTGATCGCCGAGGTACCGCCCGGCGTCCGACCGGAGCGCTGGCGCTTCGCGCGGCGGAATCGGATCGTCGCGGCGCTCGCACACGCCGTGATCGTGGTCGAGGCGCCGCGTCGCAGCGGCGCACGAATCACAGCCGGGTCGGCCCACGATCAAGGCCGTGAGGTGTTCGCGATCCCCGGCAGCGTCCACTGGGACGCATCGGCGGGCTGCCTCGCAATGCTCCACGCGGGCGAAGCGGCGGTCGCGCGGACGCCGGGCGACGTGCTCGAGCGCCTCGGGTGGGGGCCCTCGGCCCCGCGAAGCGGCGTACACGCATCGGTAGCGTCCTTGCCGGACTTCGCCGACCCGCGCGAGGAACGACTGTTTCGCTTTTTAGTGATGCCGCGACCACCGAGATCTACCCTCTTTCCCTACCCGACGCGCTTCCGATCTGTCGAGGTCGCCGCGCTGCTCTCGCG
>CAZPGF010000007.1:0-47126 GCA_964586025.1 uncultured Planctomycetales bacterium | reverse complement strand
CGGCGGCGAGCGTGACGGGGGGCGGGCCTCGGTTGGACGGATCGAAACCGAGGCGGCGGGCGAGGCAGGGGGCGACCGGGCCCATGCGGCGCCCCCGGGCCCGAAACATCGCTTGCATCCTACATGGAATCTACTCTTCGTCCGGGAGCAGGAGGGAGAGGAGTGTCGCCTCGAAGTTCTCGCGCACGTCGCGGGTGAAGCGGATCTCCAGCTCGTCCCGCACGTCGGCGGGGAGCGAAGCGAGGTCGGAGCGGTTGTCCTCCGGCAGGAGAACGACCTCGATCCCGGCGCGGTGGGCCGCGAGCACCTTCTCCTTGATCCCCCCGACCGGGAGGACCCGCCCCTTCAGCGTGATCTCCCCGGTCATCGCGACCTCCGGCCGGGCCGGGCGGCCGGTGAACAGGCTCGCCAGGCAGGTCGCGATCGTCACACCCGCGCTCGGGCCGTCCTTCGGGGTCGCTCCGTCGGGGACATGGACATGGACGTCGTGCGTCCGGAACCGCTCGGGGTCGATGTGGAGGTCCTTCGCCCGCGACCGCACGAACGTGAAGGCCGCCTCGGCGCTTTCGCGCATCACCTCGCCCAGGCGGCCCGTGACCTTCACGTTCCCGTTGCCCGGAACGAGCGTGCCCTCGATGAACAGGAGGTCGCCCCCGGACGGGGTCCAGGCGAGCCCGGCGGTGACGCCGACGGCGGCTTCGCGGGAACGTGCGGTCGGCGCGTGGATCGGCGCGCCGAGCGTCTGGGCAACGACCGCGGGCGTCACGGTGAGGAGGCCCTTCCCGTCGGTTCCCGACTGCGCGACCGCGAGCGCCCGTCGCCGCACGATCCGCCCCAGGCGGCGCTTCAGTTCACGGACTCCCGCTTCCCGGGTGTAGCGATCGATCACCTCGAGGATCGCGGCGTCCTGAAAGGCGATGCGCCGCGGCGTCAGTCCGCACTCCTCGAGCACCCGCGGAAGGAGGTGACGTCGCGCGATCGCCAGCTTCTCGAGCCGCGTGTAGCCGGTGAGCGTCACGATCTCCATGCGGTCGCGCAGCGGCTCGGGGATCGCGCCGACGTCGTTCGCCGTCGCGAGGAAGAACACGTGCGAGAGATCGCACGGGACGTCGAGGTAGTGGTCCATGAACGCGTCGTTCTGGGACGGATCGAGCACCTCGAGCAGCGCGCTCGCCGGATCACCCCGGGCGTCGGATCCCATCTTGTCGATCTCGTCGATCAGGAACACGCAGTCGGCCGCGCCGACGCGTCGAAGCGTCTGCACGATCTTCCCGGGCATCGCGCCGACGTAGGTGCGGCGATGACCGCGGATCTCCGACTCGTCGCGCACGCCGCCGACCGAGAACGACGCGAATCGCCGGCCCATCGCGTCGGCGACGCTGCGGCCGAGACTCGTCTTCCCGACGCCCGGCGGACCGACCAGGCAGAGCACCGGCGTCCGCGGGTCGTCCGAAAGCCGCTGCACGGCGAGGTGTTCGAGGATTCGTTCCTTGACGTCGTTGAGCCCGTGGTGCGCCGCGTCGAGGACGCGCCGCGCGCGCTTCAGATCGACGCGCCGTCGCGGCGGGGCGGTCCAGGGCAGATCGAGAAGCCACTGGACGTAGGTGCGGACGACGTTTTGCTCTCCGCTCGCCGGAGTCATCGTCGCGAGGCGATCGACCTCCTTCAGCGCCACCTCGGCGATCGCCGGCGGCAGCCCGCGCGCGAGGATCGTCTCGCGCAGCGTCGCCGCCTCGGCCTGCGCGTCGCCCTCGTCGCCGAGTTCGCGATGGATCGCGCGGAGTTGGGCACGCAGGATCGCCTCGCGCTGTCGCGCGGAGAGTTCCGCCTTGACCTGTTCGCCGACGTCCTCCTGGACCTTCAGGTGTGCGATCGACTCGCCGAGGGCCTCTTCGACGATGTGGAGGCGTTCGCGGACCGTCGGTGCGGCGAGGAGGTGCCGCTTCATCGTCAGTGGCAGACGCAGGTGCGCGCCGAGCAGGTCGGCGAATCGACCCGCGCCGGAGATGTTCATCCGCAGGATGTTCACCATCTCCGCCGGATAGCCCCCCTCGCCTTCGACGAGAGCTTCCACGAGGTCCATGCAGCGGACGATCCGCGCGTCCACGTCGGAGCCGCGAGGTTCCTGTTCCGGAACCTGGGACACACGGAACTCGAGGAACGGTTCGGCGCGAGTGACCTCCTCGAGACGGATCCGCGCGAGCCCCTGAAGGACGACCTGCACCGTGTCGTTCGGCATCCGCATCCGGTGGATCACCCGACAGGCGACGCCGACCGGCAGGAAGTCCTCGGCCCGCTCGGCGAGCCGGTGCTCGGGTTCGGGTTCATGAGGCAGGAAGCACGCGACGAGCGCCGCATCGCCGGGATACGCGTCCAGCATCCGCCGGCTGCGCGGCCGGTCGATCGGCACGCTGACGACGTCGAACGGGAACACGACGGTGCTCGCGAGGCGCATCCCCGGAAGGACTTCGGGAATCGGCGTGCGGTCGGCGGGCTCGACGATCTCGTCCATCGCCAGATCCTACGCTCGGGCCGGCCTTCCCGTGTGCGTCACGTCCGGGCAACGATGGCCCGATGGACCTCGACGACGTGGACTGGCTCACTAGCCCGGCGGGTCGCTCCGCGCGCACGCACGCGGCGGACCTCGCGGCCCTCCCGCTGCATCGGCGCCACCGCGCGCTCGCGCGGGAGTTCGGCGCGGATGCCGCGCGCCGTCTGCTCGAACAGCAGGACCTCGCGGTGCGGGCCGTCGCGAAGGTGCCCGAGCCGTCACGGTGGCTCTTCGAACGCGAGGCGCTCGAACAGGCGAGCCCCTGGGCGGTCGCGGTCGAGCGCGCGACGCGCTGGCCGGGCGCGCCGGACGCGCCCCTCGTGGACATCGGCGCGGGCATCGGCGTCGATGCGCTCGCGGCCGCGGTCGGCGGCCGTGCGGTCGTCGCCTACGAGCGCGACGCCGTGCGTGCGGCGTTGCTCGTCGCCAACGCGGTCTCCCTCGGTGTCGCCGACCTCGTCCTCGTGCGCGCCGAGGAGGCTCCCGCCGATCCCCCGCACCGCCTCGTCTACGTCGATCCGGATCGCCGCGCGGGAGGCACGCGGCAACGCGAGGCCGAGGCGTTCGAACCCCCGCCCGAGCGGTGGCGCGCGTGGGCGAACGACGGTCGCGCGGTCCTCGTGAAGGTCGGTCCGTCCACGCGGTGGCCGGCGGAAGAAGGTGCGACGCCTCCGTTCGAGGTCGTCTCGCTGAATGCCCGCGCGAAGGAGCGGCGCCTGTTCGTCGGCGCGTTCCCGCCCCGACCGCCGCGCCGTGCCCTCGCCCTTCCCAGCGGGCGGTTCGTCGAAGGAACCGGCGACGAGCCGCTGCCGCCCGAGAGGGCCCTCGAACCCGGGCTCTGGCTCCTCGACCCCGACGCCGCGGTGCGGCACGCCGATCTCGTCGCGGCCCTCGCGCAGCGCTTCTCCCTCGCGTCGCCGTCACCTCGACGCGCGGACTACCTGGTCGGGACGACTCCGCATGCCGACGCGCCCGGCGCGTGGCTGCGTATCGACGCGGTCCTGCCTCCCGACCCGAAGCGGATCAATCGCTGGTTCGCCGACGCGCACATCGGGCGCGTCGAGATCCGCAAACGGGGCGTCGACGATCGCGCGGAGCGCTGGCGCAGGCTGCTGCGCCTCGCCGGCCCCGAGGCGGGGCACCTGCTCCTCCTCGAGGCCGCCGACGGGCGCGAGGTCGCCTGTGTCGGTCGTGCCGCTCCGGCGCGGGATTGAGCGCAGCGCGACGCCCGGGATCAGCGCCCTTCGAGGAAGTCGAAGAGGTTGTTCGCCGGCGGCCGCTCGACGGGCGTCGTGTCGGGGATCCGAGCGGTCGAACCGGGGGCCATGCCGTGATGGCGGCGGAAGACGTCGCTGACGCCGTCCGGAAGGAAGTTCATCTCGACGCGACGGTTGATCAACGTCTCCATCGAGGTGTTGCGCGTGTCGCCACCCCAATCCGCGACCATCGGGTTGCCCGGATCGGTCATCTCCTCGTTGACCTGTCGCACGACGTTGGTCTCGGTTCGCCAGTAGCCGGGGCGCCCCTCGACCGGATGGATCCGAAGCGTCGCCTTGTCTCGGAACCCGTCGCGTGAGAACGGGGAGAGCGAGGCGCGCCACCGCGAAACGAGGACGCCGGCCTGCGCCGACGACTCGTCCTCGTCCACGACCAACTGCTGCTCCCGGAACGCCTGCCACGCCGCCTCCCACACCGCGTCCCGACCCGGCGCGGGGAATCCGTCCGAACGCACCGCTCCCTTCGAGGCCTCGCTCGCGCCGGACTGGCAACCGGCGAGGAGCAGGCAGAGGCATGCGGCGAGTGAAACGAGCGACGTCCGAGAGGGGAGGGAGGAGCGCATGACTCCACCGTCCCGCTCGCGTGTCACCTCTCGGTCACGGGGGCGGGACGTTCCGGCGACGTCACTTCGCGCGCGGATCCAGGGCCCTTCGCAAGCCGTCGCCGAGCAGGTTGAAGCCGAGCACGGTCACCGCGATCGCGACCCCGGGCGGAACGATCACCCACTGCTCGCGGCTGGTCGCGTAGCGGTAGCCGTCCTTCAGCATCACGCCCCACTCCGCGACGCGCGCCTCCGGCCCGAGGCCGAGGAACGAGAGCCCGGCGGCGGCGAGGATCGCGTGCCCGACGCCGAGCGTCGCGAGGACGAGGATCGGGGCGAGGCAGTTCGGAAGGACCTGCCGAACGAGGATCCGCGGCGGAGAGAAGCCCATCGCGCGTGCGGCGGTGACGTACTCGAGCCCACGCACCTGCATCACGGACGCGCGCACCTGCCTCGCGACGGTCGGCACCGCGACGACCGCGACGGCGACGACGACCGTCCACACGGTGCGCGTGTCGAACAGCGCCGCGATCGCGATGGCGAGGACGACGCTCGGGAACGCCAACATCACGTCCACGGCGCGCATCAGCAGCATGTCCGTGCGGCCTCCGGCGTAGCCGCTGATCGCGCCGAGCGGGATCCCGACCGCGAGGGCGAGCACGACCGACGCCAACCCGGTCAGGAGCGACAGCCGTGCGCCATGGAGGAGCCGCGCGAACACGTCGTAGCCGCTGCCGTCGGTGCCGAGCGGATGGCGGCCGCCCGGCGGCTCCGGTTCGTACACGCTTCGATCGATCTCCTTCGGACCCCAGGTCGCGAGGTCCGCGGACGCCGCCATCGCGACGACGATCCCGACGAGCACGAGGCCGAAGAGGGCGCCCCGGTCGCGGAGAAGTCGCCGCACCACGCCCGGACGCGCGTCGTTCACGACGGCGACCCGGTGCGAAGGCGCGGGTCGATGGCGTGGTAGAGCAGATCCGCGACCAGGTTCACGATGACGAAGATCACGACGAACAGGAGCATGCACGCCATCAGCACGGGATAGTTGCGCTGATCGGCGGCGCGCACCATCCACGTGCCCATGCCGGGCCACGAGAACACCGTCTCGGTCAGCACGGCGCCCGACAGCAGCGTGCCGAGTTGCAGCCCCGTGATCGTGACGATCGGGACGAGCGCGTTGCGCCGGACGTGCCGGCCGATCACGCGCCGCTCGGGAAGGCCCTTCGCCCGCGCGGTCGTCACGTAGTCACGACCGAGTTCCTCCAGCACCGCCGAGCGCGTCATCCGCGTTATCGTCGCGAGCGGGATCGTCGCGAGCGCGATCGCGGGAAGCGCGATGTGCTTCAGCGCGCCTCCGAGGGCCGCGAGGTCCAGGCTCACGAGGCTCTCGAACAGCAGGAAGTCGGTTCGGAACGCGCGCTCCGGCGCGACGTCGACCGGCGACCAGCCGCCGAACGGGAGCCAGCCGAGCGTCACGCCGAACACCGAGATCAGCATCATCCCGAGCCAGAACACCGGGATCGAGACACCGAGCGAACTGACGACCTGTCCGACGAGATCGAGCCAGGTGCCCGGCCGCAGCGCCGAACGCGTGCCGAGGAAGGTGCCCGCGAGGAACGCGAGGGCGAGGGCGACGACGGCGAGTTCGATCGTCGGTGGAAGGCGACGCTTGACGACCTCGCCGACCCGCTCGTCCGTGCGCAGATCCTTCCCGAACTCCAGGCGCACCGCGCCGGCGAGGAACGTCCCGAAGCGCTCGAGGAACGGCCCGTCGAGATTCAACTCCGCGCGGCACTTCGCGAGCGCTTCCGCCGTCGTCGCCTGGCCGAGTTTCTCCCGGCAGGGATCGCCCGGAAACGAGCTGACGATGGCGAAGACGACGAGCGATGCGGCGAGCAAGAGCGGGATCGTCAGCAGCAGTCGACGAACGACATAGACGAGCATTCGCCGCGCCTACTCCCCGACGTGGTAGCCGGCATCGCGCAACAGCCGCTGAGCCTCGGCCACCGCGCGGGCATGCCCCTCGGGCGTCGAGTGATCGGCGATCGGTTCGAGGCCGGCGTGATGGCCGAAGATGCTCGGCGGGACGGGCGAGGTCGCCACGCGCGCGACGCCCTTGTACGCGGTGCGCACGATCCGGTGCTTGTCGATGGCGAGCGCGACGGCCCGGCGCACGCGGACGTCGTCGAAGGGCGCGCGCAGGGTGTTCATCGCGAGGTAGCCCATGTTCAGCCCCTCGGCCCGCACGACGACGACGTCCGGCGACGCCTCCAGCTCGCCGAGGGTCTGCGGATCCACGTTGTCGATCAGGTCCGCCTGCTCGCCCGACAGGAGCCGCCGCGAACGAACCGTCGCGTTCTCGGAGACGAGGAAGCGGACCGTCTTCAGCGCGGGACGCCCTCCCCACCAGGTGTCGTTGCGCTCGAGTCGGATCTCGACGCCCGAGTCCCATGAGACGAAGCGGAACGGACCCGTACCGACCGGCCGACGCCGCGCGTCGGTCTGGAACTCGTCGAGACTCTTCGGGCTGGGGATCGACGAGTTGAACGACGCGAGCATCGCTAGGAAGAACGGCGGCGGCGGCTCCGCCAGCCGGAAGACGACCTCGAGCGGATCGGCGCCGACCTCGACCCGAGCGACGAAGCCGAAGCGGTCCTTCCAATACGCGAACTCGCCGTCGGCGAAGTGATGCGGATGACCCGGGTCGCGCTGGCGCTCGAAGGCGTTCGCGACGGCCGCCGCGTCGCACGGCGTTCCGTCGTGGAACCGGACGCCTTCGCGCAGCCGGAACGTCCAGGTCGTGCGCGCGTCGTCGTGGCTCCACGAGACCGCGAGCGACGGCTCGACGTCGATGCTGCCCGGCTTGAAGCGCAGCAGCGTGTCGAAGACCTGCTCGATCACCTTGCTGCTCTCGCCGTCGGTCACGTCGCCGGGATCGAGACGCACGCTGTCGCTGCCGCGCAGGTAGACCAGCGTGCCGTCCGCGGGGCCCGGAACGGATCGCAGTTGGGGATGGAGCAGCGGCTCGACGGCGACTCGGCCGAACGGCTTGCGGACGGCGATGGTCTTCTCGACGTAGACGAGGGGCACGAGCGGCGCGTCGCGCGCAATGCGCTCCTGCGCGTCCGCGTAGAGGCGCAGGCGTTCGCCGACGTCGTGGTTGCGGCGCGCGGCGACCAGCAGGTCGTTCACCTCGTCGGAGGTGTAGAAGGAGATGTTGTTCGCCGAACCGATGCGGGCGTTGTCCTTGCCGAGCAGGACGTAGAGGAAGTCGTCGGCGTCGGGCACGTCCGCGGACCACCCGAGCAGCGCCATCTCGTGCCGCCCGTTCTGCACGCGCTCGAGATACGACGCCCACTCCTCCTGGCGGATCTCGACCTCGAAGCCGACCTCCTCGAGGGACGCCGCGACCTGCCGGGCGACATCGCCGGGCCACGGCATGTACGGGCGGCTGTTGTTGCCGTGGTGCAGCACCACCGACAGGTGCTTGCCGCCGGCGGTCGGTGCCCCGCTCTCATCGCCGCACGCAGCGACACCGAGCGCGAGCGCCAGCGCGAATGCGAGCCGCATCGAGGTCCCTCCCGCCCCACGCACGAGGGGCGGCGAAGTCTACCAACCGAGGGGAATCTCGACGGCGGCTGCGCCGAGGCGGTCGGCGAGCGCGAGCAGTCGCGACTCGCCGACGTCGACGAGGCGCCTCGCGATCGCTTCGGGCCCCGGCGCCGGGTGGGCGGCGATCCATGCGTGCAGCACCGTGGCGTCCGCATCGGGCGCGAGGTCGGCGACCGCCTCGTCGCCGTGGACGAGTGCAAGCACGTCCCGGCGGAACGCGTTGCGTTCCGCCGGCCCGGCCCGATCGAACGCGTGACGAATTCGCCGCCAGAGCACCGGCAGGCGGGACCAGCCCGCGCGCGTCTCCGCGTCGGCCGAGGCGTGCCGCCCGGCCCACCACGGGTGGAGACGTTCGCGCTCGCCCTTCGAGATGCCCCGCGGCCCGTCCGCCGCGATCGACGCGAGGAACGCCGCGAGTTCCAGGCCCGCGTCGACGTGGAGCGCACGAAGGGGGTCCGGCGGCCCCCCGGCAAGCACGGCCTCGACATCGAGCCATGCATCGACGAACGCCGCGGCCGTGGCGTCGCCGTCCACGCGACGCGCGACGTGCGATGCGTACAGGGCCAGGCCGAGTTCCCGACGACGCGCCGCGAGGTCGGCCGCATTCAGGCCGAGGTCCGGGCGGAAGGCCTCGATCGCGACGCGCACGGCGTCGCGCAACGCGCGCGGCCCGCGCGGCAACTCCGCCTGGAGCGCGCGTCCGAGCCGCTCGCGTTGGGCGAGCGTCATCGGCGCGCCGAACGCCGCCTCGGCCAGCGCCAGGGTCGCGGCGATGTCGCGATTCCGAATGGGAGGCTCGGCGCGCAACGCCAGCGCGACATCCGCGTCGTGAGCCGGGTCGTGGAACACCGGTGTGAACAGGCGCGCCTCGGTGGGCTCCAGGCTGTAGACGAACGCCCCGACGACGGCGACGTCCGCTGGCACCGCCGAGCGCGCGATCCCCCACGCGAACGCCCACGCCGTCGGCGAGGCGGCGAGGATCCGCGCCCGTCCGGAGAGGCGCCGCCCGTTCGCGGAGGCCTCGATCGCACCCTCCGCACCCTCGTGGCCGAGCCGTCGGATCGCGCGCGCGCTCGGCACGCCGTGGCCGTCCACCCGCAGCGTGACGAACAGCGTGTCGATGGCGCGTCGGAGCATCGCCTCGCGCGGCCCGGGTGGCGAGCCGTCGTCCGGGAAGACGATCGCGCCGACGACGATCTCGCCCCCCTCGGCCGTGAAGGTCGCGCTCCACTGCCCCGGCGCCGGCCGCTCGATGCGCTGGGTCCATGCTCCCGTCGGGGGCACGACGCGCAGCGACGTTCCCTCCAACGCGAGATGCTCCGGCGCGGCGGCGTCGCCGTCCGCGCGAAGGGGCCCGGCGAACACCAGGAAGGTCGCGACCGCGAGGACGACGGCCAGAAAGGACTTGCGTGCCGACATCCGGGACAGCATGACATGCACCCGACCGCTCATGGCGCGCCGAGAAAGCGGGTCGGCAGTGCCGTCTCACGAACCGTACCGTCCGCCGCCTCGACCCGCCAGCCGCGTGCGCCCGGTCGCTCCGCGACGACCTCGACGAGGCGCTCGCCGCGGTAGACGAGCGCCGCGCCGTCGTCCGCCGCCACGCCGGACGGGAAGCCCTCCGCAACCAGGCGGCGGTAGGTCGGTCGGCGCTCCGCTTCACCGTCGTAGTGCGGACACGCGCTGCCGCGGAGGAGTCCGAGTCCGTCGCGCAGGGGACCGAGCGGTCCGAACGAGTCGGTGACTCCCGCCTCGAACCAGCAGATCATCCCCGCGCTGACGCCACCGAGCACGACGCCACGGCGCCACGCCTCGCGGAGGATCGCGTCGAGTCCGTGCGTCCGCCACACCGCGAGCAGGTTCGCGGTGCTTCCGCCGCCGACGTAGATCGCGTCCTGCGAGAGGAGCGTCTCGGCGAGTCCCGGGCCGGGTGTGCCGAACAACGTCACATGGCGTGCGGCGACATCGCGATCCTGCATCGCGCGGTGGAACAGCACGATCCCCCGCTCGCTGTCTCCGCCCGCGGTGCCGAGCCATGCGACGCGCGGGCGCGCGACGTCGGCGAGTCGCAGGAAGTGGTCGTCGAGCAGCGGGTTCGCGGGATCCATCAAGAAGCCCCCGCCGCCCATCGCGAAGATCGTCGGTTCGCGCGTCACTCGCCGGTCCCGTGCGCGGGAGACCGCTCGCGCGCCTTGAGTTGGATGCGCAGCGGCACCTCGGGGAACGGAAGGTGCTCGCGAAGGCGGTTCTTGAGGTAACGCAGGTAATCGGGGGGGAACAGCGTCGGATCGTTGACGAACAGGAGAAACGTCGGCGGCGAGATGTCCACCTGGCTCACGTAGTAGATGCGTCCCATCCGGCCGCCGTACGGCCGCGGACGGCGCCGCTCGGTCGCCGCCTCGAGAACCCGGTTGAGTTCGCCCGTGCCGACCCGCGTCTTCGCCTGCTCCGCCAAGCGCAACGCCAACTCCAGCAGGCGATCGACGTGGTAGCCGGTCGCCGCACTGGTGAAGAGCAGCGGTGCGAACGCGAGGCCCGACAACGCGGCGGTGACGTACTTGCGGAACGTGTTCTCGGTGAGTTCGGGCGGCTTGAGGTCCCACTTGTTCGCGACGACGAGCACCGGATGGTCGCCGTCGACGGCATACCCCGCGATCTTGCGATCGATCCGCTCGATGGGGCGGCTCGCGTCGAGGACGAGGACCGTCACGTCGGCTCGGCGGATCGCCTTCTCGCTGCGACGTTGCGCGTAGAAGTCCACCGAACCTTGGACCTTCCGCTCCTTGCGGATCCCGGCCGTATCGATCACGACGATCGCACGGCCGTCGCGCTCGAAGCGGATGTCGACGCTGTCGCGCGTCGTGCCGGGCACCTCGCTGACGATCATCCGGTCCATGCGAAGCAGCGCGTTGACGAGGCTGCTCTTCCCCGCGTTCACGCGGCCGACGAGGGCGATCCTGATGTCGGGCGGCGGAAGCCGCACGGCGAGTTCGCCCCCCGGCGGCAGCAGCGTGCCGAGGCGCGTCTCGACCTCATCGAGGCCGATCCCCTGTTCGGCGCTGATCGGCAGCGGCTCGCCGAAACCCAACGCCGGGAAGTCGGCCAGATTCCAGCCGCTGCGTTCCGACTCGGCCTTGTTCGCGACGAAGATCACGCGATCGGCGGCCTTTCGGATCATCGCGGCGACGCGTTCGTCGAGCGGCGTGCGACCTTCGCGGGCATCGACGACGAAGATCAGTGCGGCGGCGCCATCGACCGCCTCCCGCACCTGCCGTTCGACGTGTTCGTCGAGGCCCTGGCGATCGACGATGCCGACGCCGCCGGTGTCGATCAGTTCGACCGTGCGGTCGGCGAGGGTGCAGATCACCCCCACGCGATCCCGCGTCACGCCGGGGGTGGGTTCGACGATGGCCACGCGCGTGCCGCAGAGCGCGTTCAGGAGCGTGGACTTCCCCACGTTCGGGCGGCCGACGATCGCGACCCGCGGAACGTCCGAAGCCGCGGATGCCGGGTCGCGTTCGACTGCCATTCGAGAAGCGTAGTCGTGCCGCTCGGCCGCACCCCACGCCGGACGGAGTGCCGGGCGTGAACGCGTTCGACGTGATGGCTCCGTAGAGGGGGACTTGGGCCTTGCGGACATGCGGCTTCGCAGGTCGGGGGCGCTCGGATGTCGATGAGGCGGGGGAGTTGCGGTGAGCGCCGCGACGGGCTGGCTCACAGTCCATGCCGACGAGGTCGGCGCGAGGGGCGGGGCCACTCCCCGAACGGACACGCCGCGCCCCACGGCACCGTCAGCGATCGAGTCCGTAGTACGCGCGGAGCCTCGACGCCAACTCCGTGCTGATCGGCGTTCGCTCGACCAGCCAGCGGACGTCGTCGGCGTTCGGTGCCCCGGGGAATCCGTGGCGCCGGCCCGCGAGGTTGCCCACGGCGTTCGCGGTCGACTCGTTCAACGCCGCGACGCTCATCAGGAAGCCACGCGCGTCCGGCCACGATCGGTTCCCGAGAGCGGACTCCAGTTGGTGCGGTGTCGCCTGCAGCCGGCCCGAGCGGATCCCTTCGACGATGAAGGCGTCGATGCGCTCGACCTGGCGCCCGTCGAGCGCCGGCAACCGGCGGGCGACCTCGAAGGCCCGCGTCGGATCCTCCTCGAGGTACGGTTCGATCACCGCGAAGAGGTCGATGTCCTGCCATGCCTTGGCCGGAAAGGAGGAGAGCAGATGCAACGCCTCCTGCCAGGGCACCTTCCGCGATCGGATTCGTTCGAGCGCCTCGAGGGGAGACGGGAGCGGCGTCCATGCGAGGAGCAGGCGCTGCAACTCGAGGCGTCCTCGACGGATCGCCTTCGGCTGGGTCCCCTCGGGTGTGTCGAGGATCTTCTGGACCGACTCGCGCAGACTTGCCATCTGCTGCTCGTTGGCGAACGCTGGAAGGAGAAAGGCGGGCCCCTCACCGAAGTCGTCGAAGTCGAGGCTGTCCTTGTCCTCGAACCACGCGGGGTCTTCCGCGGCCTGCCGGAACATCGTCACCGCGAGGCCGGCGACGCGTTCCTCGTTCTGGACGACGTAGCGCAGGAGCCGCATCACGGCCGTCGTCGATGCCGTCGTGTCGCGACTCCAGCGCATGAACCATGGCTCCGCGTCGGACGCGCCCTCGTCGCTTCCGAGTTTCGCGAACCAGGCGAGCAGTTCGAGATGACCCGCGCGGCCCTGCCTCAGTTTCGTGTCCCACCATCGGAGGATGCGGTCGAAGGCCTCTTCCGTCGTGCGTACCTCCGACAGATCGAGGACAGCGAGCGGCTCCAGCACGATGCGCTCGGAGTCGTCGGCCGAGGGGGCGGTTCGCACGCGAACGGGGGCGGGTGCATCGACGCGCGGCGGCTCCGCCTCGCCGCGACGTGCGGCCGGGCCGTCGGCCGAGTCGGCCGGGGCGGCGACCTCGGGGACGACCAGCGCAACGGACTCGCGCGTCGACGCGCGTGAGCGGGCATCGCGATGCCCGACCCAGAACCCGGCGGCGCAGAGGAGCACCGCGAGCAGAAGCACCCAGGTCGATCCTCGCATCGCGACGTCTCCCGCGCTCGCCGATCTCACTTGATCCCGTACTGTTCGCGCAACTCGCGCGCGAGCTCGTCCGTGACCGCACTTTCGGCGAGAAACCGCCGCACCCACGCCTCGTCGGGTCGGCGACCGCGCCCGCCGTACCGCGCCGTTTCGACGAAACGGCCGACGACGTTGGCGCCGTACGCCCCGGTGCGCGCGATCCGATCGACGAGGCCGCGCTGCGACTCCCAGGTGCGGCGACCGGTCAACTCCAATGTTTGGCGGAGAGACTGCACCTCCCCCCACCTCCAGTAGTCGGCGTGGTCGTCGTCGAGATCGCGGACGGCGGACGGGTCCTTCGCCGTGGCGAACGACGCGACGATCACGTCGTCGAGGCGTTCGACCTCGCCTGGGTAGAGGGACGGGAGTTGTGCCATCAAGGAGCCCAAGGCGCGCGGCTCGTCGCGGACGGCCGGCTCGACGAGCGCGATCGGGTCGATCGAAGTCCATGCCGCGGCGGGGACGCGGCTGAGGAACGACTCCAGTTCGCCCTCGGCGAACCTCTCGCCGCTCGTCGCACGCTGGACGGCTTCCTCGACGGAGAGAGGAGGCGACCAGAGGACGAGCACTTGTTCGAGGTACGGTCGCGCGCTGCGGATCGACGCGGGTTGCCCTGCCTCCGGCTGGTCGAGCAACGTTTGCAGGTGTTCGCGCATCCGCGCCATGCGGTTCGGGGAGGCGAGCGCGCTGACGAGAAACGTCAGCGGACCGGCGGCATCGTCGAGATCGAGGCGACGCGCCGCCGTGGGACTCATCTTCCGTTCGAACCACTCGGGCTGCTCGATGGCCTGCAAAAAGACCGACTCGACGAAGTCGAGCAACAGGTGGTCGCGTTCGATCGCATAGCGGATCAACGGCCAGACATGGACGAGGTGCTGCGGTCCGTCTCCCTGGAAGATCCTTTCGATGTGGCCCTCCAACGCCTCCGCGGCAGCGGGGTCCGCGAGCGAGGCGATCCAGTCCATCAACTCGACGTGGCCCGTGCGCCCGGCGCGCAACTTCGTGTCGAGCCAGCGCAGGAAGTGTTCGACGAGCGCATCGGGCGTTTCGATCGCGGCGAAGTCGAGGGCCTCGAGCGGTTCGAACGCGCGGCGCGCCCGCGCCGCGCCCGGCGCGATGGCGAGGGGGGACGACGTGCCGACCAGCGTCGGCACCTCCGCATCGCGCACGTCGCCGCCGATTCGCGTCCGGTCGTCGTTCGTCCCGTCCACCCGATCCGACGGCGCGACCCTCGCCACGGCCGATGCCTCGCCCACGGTGTTTCCGAGCCACCATCCCGTTGCCCCGGCGGCCGCCAGGGCGAGGACGGACAGGATCGCTCCGTGCATCGCCGGTCTCCTACGTCGGGCACTCGTTCCCGCTTCGTCCCGCAACCTACTCCGGCGCCGGGAGTTCGGGCAACGCCGCCGTCCTTCGGGGACCATTCCAGGGGACGCCGTCGCGAGGCCGGTGAGACCGAAGCGAGAGGCTGTCGACGGCCCGGAATCGGCCCGGAGGCGTCGACGGTTCACGTCGAGGAGCCGATTTCGACGCGGCGACGGCTCGTGGCGAGGGGATCGCCGGGCGCAGCAGGCGGACTTGGGGATCTGGGTCTTACCCTCACCCGACCCCGTTCCGGGGCGAGACCGAACGCGACGTGACCCCCCGCACAGCCATCGACCGCGGCATCGTCCTCGCCGGAGGTGCGGGCACGCGTCTCCACCCGCTCACGCTCGCGGTGAGCAAGCAACTCCTGCCGGTCTACGACAAGCCGCTCGTCTACTACCCCCTGTCCGTGCTGCTGCTCGCCGGCATCCGGCGCATCCTCCTCATCTCGACACCCGCCGACCTCCCTCGATTCGAGGCGCTGCTCGGCGACGGGCGCCGCCTCGGCGTGACGATCGAGTACGCGGCGCAGGCGCATCCGGGCGGTATCGCCGAGGCCTTCTTGATCGGGCGCGAGTTCATCGGCTCCTCCGGAGTCGCCCTGATCCTCGGCGACAACCTGTTTCACGGCACCGGCTTCGGTCCGCTGCTCGAGGCGGCGATTCGGCGCCGCGAAGGCGCGACGATCTTCGCGTACCGGGTCGACGATCCGCGGCGCTACGGCGTCGTGACGTTCGACGCGGAGGGCCGCCCGATCTCGATCGACGAGAAACCCGAACGGCCGAGTTCGTCGCTTGCGGTTCCCGGGCTCTACTTCTACGACGCCGACGTCGTCCGCATCGCGGAGGGGCTCGTGCGCTCCGCGCGCGGAGAGATCGAGATCACCGACGTGAATCGCGAGTACCTCCGCCGTGGTCGCCTCCACGTCGAACGGCTCGGGCGTGGATTCACGTGGCTCGACACCGGCACGCCCGAGTCGCTGCTGCAAGCGTCGATGCTGATCCAGTCGATCGAGTCGCGACAAGGCCTGCGCGTCGGTTGCCCCGAGGAGGTCGCGTGGCGTCGCGGCTTCATCACGCGCGACGACCTCCTCGCCCGCGCGGCCGAACTCGATCGCAGCGGGTACGGCGACTACCTCCGCCGCCTCGCCGCCGAACCCGTCGACTGATCGGTCCGGCCTCGGGGAAGGTCGACCCCGCGGACGCGCTGCGTCCGAGGGACCGTGATCCGCGGCTCGCACGTTCGCGTCCCGGTCGCTTCACGCGTGAGTGCGGGGTGCGAGGGTCGAACAGGATCTGATGGGAGTTCTGCCGGATCGCGTACGCTGGGACGGAAGCACGCGCCGGCCGCGCCGGATGGAGTCTTCATGGACGCTCTCTTGCCGCCGGACATGGCGCGCCGTGCCGAGCAGATCGGTGTGGAGAAGGCGGGCGCGCCCGCCCTGCGGTTGTTCACGCTCGCCGTCCTCGCCGGCGCCTTCATCGCGCTCGGCGGCGCGTTCTCGAACACCGTGACGGCCGGCTCGTCCTCCACGCTTCCGTTCGGTGTCGCGCGGCTCCTCGCGGGTCTCGCCTTCTCGCTCGGCCTGCTCCTGGTCATCGTGGGCGGCGCGGAGCTCTTCACGGGTAACGCCCTGATCGTGATGGCATGGGCGAGTCGAAAGGTGGCGACGGTCGCCCTGCTGCGCAATTGGGGCATCGTGTTCGCGGGGAACGCGGTCGGAGCGCTCGCAACGGCGGGGCTCGTGCTGCTCTCCGGGCACCCGCGCATGGGCGGCGGAGCCGTCGGCGAGGCCGCCCTCGCGCTCGGGGCCGGGAAGGTGGGTCTCGACTTCGGCGAAGCGGTCGTTCTTGGGGTGCTCTGCAACGGGCTGGTGTGCCTCGCCGTCTGGATGTCCTTGAGCGCGACGAGTACGGCGGACCGCGTGCTGGCGGTGGTCCCCCCCATCGCGGCCTTCGTCGCGTGCGGGTTCGAGCACAGCATCGCAAACCTCTACGCCGTGCCCCTGGCTCTGGGGATCGCCGCGTCGGAGCCCGGCATCGTCGCCTCGTCCGGCATCGGAACGCAGGGTTTGACCACCGAGACGTTCCTTCTCCACAACCTGCTGCCGGTGACCCTGGGCAACGTCATCGGCGGTGCGCTGTTGGTGGGATGCACCTACTGGCTCGTGTACCTGCGACGGGCCTGACGCACGCGCCGCCTCCGCGTGGCGCCGCTACCGCACGCCGAGGAGCGGGTGCGTCTGCGGGATCACGCGCACGTCGGGATGGTGGGCGGCGGCGGCGGCGTGCAGGCGGAGCAGATGCGATGCGGTCGGCCGCGCCGCGCCGTCGCCGCCCTGCGGCGTGACCGGCTGGAGCACGAACGGCGCCGACGCGAGGTGCCGCCGAGCGAAGCGCGCCGCCGCCTCGATCTCCTCGGGCGGCGACGTCGCGACGACCACGGCCTTGACGCAGACCGCCTTCTGCGCCGCTTCGAGCAGGGCGTACGTCTCGGCGTGCGCGTCCCACGGCGTCGGTTCGCCGGTCGCGCTCTCGAGCTTGAGATCCGGCGTCACGCGATCCACGACGTCGAGCACGTGCCGCAACGCACCCGGACGATGCCCGCCGGTCTCGATGTGGACTTGGAGGCCCGCCTCACGGACGCCGATCGCGAGCGCACGCACCGCGCCCGGATGGAGCAGCGGTTCGCCGCCGGTGATCGACACGGCGACATGCAGTCCGCGCGGCTCATCGAGGCGAAGGACCGCGGCGACCAGGCGATCGATCGAGACGGGGTTCGGTTCGCGCTCCTCTCGTGAAGCGCCGGGAGTCGGCTCGATCCGCGCGACGCGCGGCATCGGAAAGCTCTCCGGCGTGTCGCAGAACGCGCAACGCAGATCGCATCCGGCGAGTCGCACGAACACCTGTCGCTCGCCGACGCGCGGGCCCTCGCCCTGCACGCTCGAGAACACTTCGAGGACGGGCACCTTCAGATCGGCACGAACCAGGGTCATCCGTCCTCCTCGGGGAGGCGCACGACCTCGCGGAATCCGGCATCCTCGGCCCGGGTCGCCTCGCGCACCCGCGGCGCGACGCGCAGGACGCCGACCGGAATGCGATCGTGCGCACGACGCGTCACGAGGTAGACCGCCGAGCGCGCGCAGGCGATCCGGGCCACGAAGTCCGCCAGCACGTACATCGCGAGCGCGGCGAGCACGGCGAGCGTGAGGAGCGCCGCGATGCGGTCGCCCCAACCGAGACCGAGGCGCGCCGCGTCGGAAGGCAGGCCCCCCTCGGCGAGGATCGCGCGCACGCGGGCCCACGCCTCCGGCGCGCCGATCGAGAGGGTCGCGTGGCCGATCAGCAAGGCGAACGACGCGACGAGCGCACGTTGGAGGGTGCCGAACACGACGCCGAGGCCGAACCACGCGCGGCGCGCACTGAGTTCGACCCAGCCCTCGACCGCGTAGCCGTAGGAGCGCGTGACCGCCTCGAACGCATCGGCCCCTTCGGCCGCCACGATCGGGCCCGCCAGGAAACCGCCGGCGAGCCACCCGGTGGCGACGATCGCTGCGACGAGAGCGAGGGCCGCGCCCGCGACGATCGCGGCGGCGACACCGAACCCGCCCAACGCACGACCGAGCAGCGCGACCGCGATCAGCGCGACGATCGGAGCGACGAACCCGGCGCCGTACGCCGCTCGGGCACCGAGAAAGGTGCGGAATCGGCCGCGTGCGAATCGTCGCGCGTCCTCGCCCGCTTCACGCGGACCGCCCGAGAGGTCGACGATCGCGAGTCGGTGCAACTCACCGCCGAACCGTGCGCCCACGACCATCTGGGCGGCCCCATGCGCAAGCAGGAGGAGCGCGAGCACGACATCGCGGTCCGTCCGCCACGCGTCCAGAAGCGGATCGAAGATCGCGTCGAGCGGCCTCATCCACGGCACGGCACCGATCGCGGTCCCGGCGAACAGGTGGCTCGCGACGCCGACGGCATACGCGGCGGCGATCGACGCGGCGATCCCGAGTGCGGCCACGACGCGCTTGCGCACGTCGCGCCCCTCGCGCTGCGCGGCGCGCCAGAGTTCAGCGGCGGTCGGGGGCGTCGTGGTCATCGTCGGCGGAGGCCGCCGTCGGAGGGGTGTCGTCGTCCTCGTCCTCGGCCGGCACGCGATAGGTTCCGTCGAGCCAGCGCCCGAAGTCCACCCATTTGCACCGTGCGGAGCAGAACGGGCGGGCTGGATTGGAGGGCCCGAGTCGAGCCGGCTTGCCGCAGGTCGGACAGGCGAGGGCGTCCGGAAGGAGTGCCGGATCGCCGTCCCGCCTTGCCGGGGGCCGCGCCTCGCTCACGTGTTCCGACCCGTCTTCGGCGTCGCGGTCGGGGGCGTGGCCGCTCCCGCCGGCGGCGGCCCGGACTCGGCCGGCTTCGACGCGGCGGCGTCGGCGGCCCCGGCGGCGCTCGTCGTCTCCCCCGACGCGCTGCTGTCGGCGTCCTTCCCCTTCGCGGCAGAAGCACGCTTGTAGTCGGTTTCGTAGAAGCCCGATCCCTTGAAGATCACGCCGGCCCCCGCGCCGACCAGGCGCACGAGTTTGCGCTTGCGGCAGTTGGGGCAGGTCGAGAGCCGCGGGCTGCTCATCGACTGGAAGTGCTCGAAACGGTGCCCACACGCTTCGCAGAGGTAGTCATACGTCGGCATCGGACGCCTCCTTCGACGCACCGGGCGCGGACGCGGCGGAACCGCGCACGACGATCACCTGGGCCGCTCGCACCACGCGGCCGTTCAGCCGATAGCCGTGTCGGAGCACCTTCGCCACGGTCTGCGGCGGACGGGTCGGGTCGTCCGCGAGCAGCATCGCTTCGTGACAGGTCGGATCGAACGGCAGACCGTCGGCATCGATCCGCTGAACGCCGTGCCGGGAGAGGACGTCGAGCAACTGGCGCTCGACGAGATCGACACCCTCGCGCATCGCCGCGCTCGCCGGATCCGCGCCGGCGCTCTCCCGCGCACTGCGCAGCGCGTCGAGGACCGGAAGGAGGTCCTCGACGACGCGCTCGGCGGCGTAGCGCACTTGGGCCTCGGACTGGCGGCGGATGCGCTTCGCCTCGTTGACGAAGTCCGCCTCGGCGCGGCGCAGCCGGTCCTCCAGATCGCGCATGCGATCCTCGGCGGTCGGCTCCGGCGGCGCGGTCGGCTCCGGCGGTGCGATCGCCTCGTCCGGTGCGGCCGGCTCGTCCGGCGCGGCGGGTTCTTCGGATCCAGTCGTGTTCATGCCTGGCCCTTCGCGTTGCGCTCCGTCGAGCGTCGATGCTGACGAACGAGGTCGTCGAACTCACGGCGCGCGGGTCCCGGCTCGCCACGCTCGACCTCACCGAGCCCTTCGAGCGCGCGCTTCAGCGCCTTGCTCGGCTTGCGCGGTACGTCGTACTGCACGCGCACGAGCAGATGGCCGCGGCCGCCCCGTTGGAAGCGCGGCAGCCCTCCGCCGCGGACCCGCACCACCTCGCCCGGCGGGGTGCCCGGCGCGATGTCCACCGAGACGGTTCCGTCGAGGGTCGGCACCTCGACCGAACCGCCGAGCGTCGCGACCGAGAGCGCGACCGGCACGTCGATCCAGAGATCCGCGGGATCCTCCTGCGATCGCCGAAAGAACGGATGCGGCGCGATCCGCAGGCCCACGTGCAGGTCGCCGGGAGGTGCGCCGCGCGCCCCGGGTTCGCCTTCGCCGGAGACGCGCAGCACCGCGCCGTCGTAGACGCCGGCCGGAATGCGGATCGCGATCTCGCGCCTCCCCGCCACGTTGCCCTCACCCGAACAGGTGCGACACGGATTGGCGACGACGCGACCCTCGCCACCGCAACGGGGGCAGGTCTGACGCATCGTGAAGTAGCCCGTGTCGCGGGCGACGGCGCCCTGCCCGCGGCACGTCGGGCAGCGCTCCGGAGCCCGACCGTCCGCCGAACCCGAACCGCGGCAGGTGTCGCACGGGACCGCGCGCTTCAACGTGATCGTCCGCTCCGCCCCCCGCGCCATGTCGTCGAACGGAACGTCGATCTCGATGCCTAGATTCGAACCGCGCCCGCCGCCGCGCCGATCGGTGACCCCGAACAGCGACCCGAGGATGTCGCCCAGGCTCCCGCCGAAGATCGACGAGACGTCGGCGAATCCCTGGTGGCCCGCACCCGCATGGCCGAACCGGTCGTACCGAGCACGACGCTCGGGGTCGGCGAGCACCTCGTAGGCCTCGGCGGCTTCCTTGAAGCGCTCCTCGGCATCGGGATTGCCCGGATTCTTGTCGGGGTGGAACTCGCGCGCGAGTCGGCGGTAGGCGTCCTTCACCGCCCGCTCGTCAGCGTCGCGGCCGATGCCCAGCACCTCGTAGTAGTCGCGCTTCTCGGAACCGGACACGGAACGATCCTAACGCCGCCGACCGAGCGCGCGACGCAGTTCAGACCTCGGCGCCGGGCGCCGCGGCCTTCTCGTCCTTCAGATCGGTGATGAGCGTCTCGGTCGTGAGGATCATCGAGGCGATCGACGCGGCGTGCTGGAGACCGGCACGCACCACCTTGACCGGGTCGATGATGCCCTCCTTGACCATGTCGACGATCTTGCCGGTGCGGGCGTCCCAACCCTTGGTCCCGCCGGCCTGGCGCACGTCGTCGACGACGATCGAGCCCTCCTCGCCGACGTTCGCCGCGATCTGGCGCAGCGGCGCCTCGAGCGCGCGACGGACGATGTCCACGCCCGCCTTCTCGTCGTCGCCCTTCACGCGCAGCGACGCGAGGGCGTCGAGCGAACGGATCAACGACGTGCCGCCGCCGGGGACGATGCCCTCCTGGACCGCCGCGCGGGTCGCGTTGAGCGCGTCCTCGACGCGGTACTTCTTCTCCTTCAGCGCGGCCTCGGTCGGCGCGCCGACCTTGACCACGGCGACGCCGCCCTGGAGCTTCGCGAGACGCTCTTCGAGCTTCTCCCGGTCGTAGTCCGACGTGCTCTGCTCGATCTGGGAGCGGATCTGCTCGACGCGTGAGGCGAGGTCCTTCTTCGAACCACCGCCCTCGCTGATCGTCGTCGTGTCCTTGGTGACGACGACCTTCTTGCATCGGCCGAGATGCTGGACACCGATGCTCTCGAGCTTCAACCCGAGGTCCTCGCTGACGAACGTGCCGCCGGTCAGGACCGCGATGTCCTGAAGCATCGCCTTGCGACGGTCGCCGAAGCCCGGCGCCTTCACCGCGCACACCTTCAGCACGCCGCGGAGACGGTTGACGACGAGTGCGGCGAGCACCTCGCCCTCGATGTCTTCGGCGACGATCAGCAGCGAGCGTCCGCCGTGCGCGACCGCCTCGAGGGCGGGGATCAGCTCGCGCAGGTTCGAGAGCTTCTTCTCGTACAGAAGGACGTAGGCGTCCTCCAGCACGCAGGAGAGGTTCTTCGTGTCGGTGATGAAGTAGGGCGAGAGGAAGCCCTTGTCGAACTGCATGCCGTCCACGTAGTCGAGGACGGTCTCGGTCGACTTGCCTTCCTCGACCGTGATCACGCCATCGGGGCCGACCTTCTCGACCGCGTCGGCGAGGAGGTTGCCGATCTCGGCATCCTGGTTCGCGGAGATCGTCGCGACGGCCGCCTTCTGATCACGCGTGGTGACCTTGCGGGCAAGCGTGCCGAGGTGCTCGACGACCGCGGAGACCGCCTTGTCGATGCCGCGCTTGAGCGCGATCGGCTCGGCGCCCGACGTCACGGCCTTCAGCCCTTCGCGCAGGATGGCGTCGGCGAGGACCGTCGCCGTCGTCGTGCCGTCGCCGCTGACGTCGTTCGTCTTCTGCGCCGCCTCGGTGACGAGCTTCGCGCCCATGTTCTCGAAGGGGTCGGAGAGCTCGACCTCCTTGGCAACGGTGACGCCGTCCTTCGTGACGACGGGACCGCCGAAGGACTTCTGGCAGATCACGTTGCGACCGGCCGGTCCGAGCGTCACGCGCACGGCGTCGGCGAGTTGGCGTACGCCGGCCGCGATGCGCTGGCGGGCCTCGGCGTCGTAGAGGTACTGCTTGGCCATGTCGGCACTCTCCGGGGGCGCATCGCCGAGGGCGATGCGAAACGAACGATATCGGGCGTCCACGGGGGGACGCGCCACGCGGCGCCGGACGCGGGCGCCGCGGGCGTCGGACGACCTGGGTCGTCAGTCGAGGATCGCGAGGACTTCGCTTTCGCGGAGGATCTTGAACTCCTCGCCGTTCCACTTGACCTCGGTGCCCGAGTACTTGCCGTAGAGCACGTGGTCGCCGACCTTCAGCGAGAGCGCGAGGCGCTCGCCCTTGTCGGTCAGGCGGCCTTCGCCGACCGCCATCACGGTCGCACGCTGCGGCTTCTCTTTGGCGCTGTCGGGCAAGAGGATGCCGCCGGCCGACTTCTCTTCGGCTTCCAGCGGCTTGACGACGATGCGGTCGTCGAGGGGACGAATGGCCATGAACTCCTCCTTCGGGGCGCGGTGCCCCGAGTCGATAGGGGGTCGGGACGGTCTAGTAGTCGTCGTGGTCGTGGTCGTGGTCGTGACCGCCTTCCTCCGCCTTCTCGGGGAGGTTGGCGATCAGCGTGTCGGTCGACACCAGCAGGCACGCGACGCTGGCGGCGTTCTGCAGCGCGGCTCGCGACACCTTCGTCGGATCCACGATGCCCGCTGCGAACATGTCGACGACCTCGCCCTGGGTCGCGTCGAAGCCGTGCGACTTCGCGGCCTTGCGGACCTGGCGCAGCACGACGTGGCCCTCGTAGCCCGCGTTGTCCGCGACCGTGCGCAGCGGCACCGAGAGCGCGCGAAGGGCGACCTGCGCGCCGAGCGCCTCGTCGCCGGACAGCGACTTGACGAGGTCCTCGACCGCGCTCTCGGCCCGGACGTACGCGGTGCCTCCGCCGGGGAGGATCCCCTCCTCGACGGCCGCGCGCGTCGCGTGGAGCGCGTCCTCGACGCGGGCCTTCTTCTCCTTCATCTCGGTCTCGGTCGCGGCGCAGACCTCGATCTGGGCGACGCCCCCGGCGAGCTTCGCCAGCCGCTCCTGCAGCTTCTCGCGATCGTAGTCCGAGTCGGTCTCGCCGATCTCGCGGCGGATCTGCTCAATGCGCTGGGCGATGCGCTTCGCGTTGCCCGCCCCGTCGACGATCGTCGTCGCCTCGCTGGTGACGGTCACGCGACGGCACGTGCCGAGGTCCTCCAGCGTGACCTTCTCGAGATCCGGGCCGAGGTCCTTGAACAGCGCCTTCGCGCCGGTGAGGAGCGCGATGTCCTCGAGCATCGCCTTGCGGCGGTCGCCGTAGCCGGGCGCCTTCACCGCGACGGACGGGACCACCGCGCGCAACTTGTTCAGGACGAGCGTCGCCAGGGCGTCGCCCTCCACGTCCTCGGCGATCAGGAGCAGCGGACGGCCGGTCTTGGAGATCGTCTCGAGCAGCGGGATCAGCTTCGTCGCGGTGCTGATCTTGTCTTCCCAGACCAGCACGAACGGCCGATCGAACACGACCTCCATGCGATCCGGGTCCGTGACGAAGTGCGGCGAGAGGAAGCCGCGGTCGAACTGCATGCCCTGGATCACGTTGACGGTCGTTTCGAGGGTCTTCCCCTCCTCGATCGTCACGACGCCGTCCTTGCCGACCTTGTCCATCGCATCGGCGATCATCGTGCCGATGTCCTTGTCGCCGTTGGCGGCGATCGTCGCGACGTGCTTGACGTGCGCTTTGTCGGCGGACACCTTGCGCGCGAGACGCGCCAGTTCGGCGACGACGACGTCGGTCGCCTGGCGGATGCCGCGCGTGACCCCGGCGACGCTCGCACCGGCCGCCACGACGCGATGCGCTTCGAGGAAGAGCGCCTCGGCCAGCACGGTCGCGGTCGTCGTGCCGTCACCGGCGACGTCGCTCGTCTTCGTCGCCGCTTCCTTCACGAGCTGGGCACCCATGTTCTCGTACGGGTCCTTCAGCTCGACTTCCTCGGCCACGGTGACGCCGTCCTTCGTGATCGTCGGGCTGCCCCAGCCCTTGTCGATCACCGCGGTGCGACCGCGCGGGCCGTAGGTGACCTTCACGGCACGAGCCAACTTGATGACGCCGGCGCGGATCTTCTCGCGGGCTTCCTGGTCGAAGGACAGTTGCCTGGCACCCATGGGGTTGTCTCCTGCCTGGTGGGCCGTCCGCCCTCCTTGCCAAGCGCGTGCCGCCGTCCCCCCTCAAAGTCCAACCTCCGACGGGACAAGGACTTGGGAACGCGCGGTGGCGTTCGGACTCCCCCCAGCCCTGTCAGGTTGTCAGACGGACTGCCGCCGCATGAACCGGGGATGACAAAGTGACAACGGGATCGTGACCCGCCACGACGTTCGCCCCTCGCCACGTTCCTCGCCGGGGCACCGCGCGGGTAGCGTGGGCGGACTCGACGAACGATGCGACCGCACCCCGCGCCCCTCCTCCTCCTCGCCGCCACCGGCCTCTTCGGCGCCTGCCGTGGGTCGCCCACGCCTCTGCCGCCGCCGCCCGTTGCGACGTTCGGCAACGAACACGCCCTACTCGATGACGATCCGTGGGAGCCGGGTCTCACGTCCTACGGTGGCGTCGGCACGTCGCGAGTCGCCGTTGGGTCCCCCGCGTCCCCGCCGACCGTGGACGCTTCCGCGTCCACGACGCCCGATGTCTACGTCGAACCGCCCTACCGGGTCGCGCGCGGCGCCGCGGTCTACGAGGCGCCGCCGCCGGACTTCGCGCTGCCGGGGATCTCGTACCCCCCTCCGAGCGGCGCACCGGATGCCGAGCCGACCATCGTCCGGTCCGGCACGCCGACCGTCCGTCGCATGCCCGCGTTCCCGTCGGCACCGTGGCGCTGGCATCGGAACCTGGAGGAGGCCCGGAACGACGCGCGGGCGCAGGGCAAGTTGCTCTTCGTCTTCGTCTCCAATCCGAACTGCGGCATCTGCGACACCGTCCGCGCTCGGGCGATCGAACCGCGGCTGGGCGATCTCGCTTCGATCGCCGTCGGCTACACCTTCCACGGCCAACGGCCGGAGCGCCCCGACCTCTACCGCACGATCCACGCGCAATTGGCCGGCGCGCAGAGCATGCCGCTCGTGGCCTTTCTCGGTTCCGAGTTGGAGTGGATCCACGGCTTCTGGGGAAATCGCTCGCCGTCCCAGTTCGCGGCGGACATCGCGCTCGTCCGAGGCCACGCGCCGCGCGTGTTCACCCCGGACACCGAAATGGTCATCGATGCGCCGGTCGTGCCGGGCACGACCGTGTCGCCGCCTCCCGCGTGGCCGGACCCGATCGCGTCCGCACCGCCGACGCCGACGCCTCGCGCCGAGCCCCCCGCCGAGACGTTCCGCCCCCTTCCGACGAGTGCTGAACTCATGCCGGGGGCCGAGCCCGGCTTCGATCTGCGTTCGCCACCGGTCGAGATCCCGATCGAGCCGGCGCCGCCTCCGGTAGCCTCCCTCGCCGAGCCCGTCCCGGAGCTCTCCTCCGAACTCGCCGCCGAGGCCGGACCCTGGGGGCGGGAGCGGCTGCTCGCCGCGTTCGCGCACATCCGGGGAAGACGCTACGTCGCCGCGGAAGAGGCGCTGCGCGAGGTCGGGGCGAGGCTGGTCGGAACGGCCGCTGCGCGCGAGGCGCAGAAGGGGTCGATCGCGATCTACAACGCGAAGCGGATGGACCTCGCCGCGCCCGGAACCGAACGTGAGCGCTACCGGGAACGCGCCGCCCGCGACCTGGCGGGCACGATCTGGGAAGCCCTGTTCCGCCCCTAGCGTCCAGGAACGTCCAGGAATTCGACGGCGCTCGGAGATCGGTTCCTTTCGCCGTCGCCGCACGCCGATAGGGTAGAGAAGAGGCCGCCGCCCGTGGCGTGGGATCAGCGGTCCACCCACCACCGGTTGGGGTCGCGGGGCGCGTTCGCGCGCCGGAGGGACGAATGGCGGGACGTCGTATGCCCAGGACGAACCGATCCGATGCCGGGGGCATCGCCCGCTCCCCGGCCGCGGCATGCGTCGCCGGCCTCGTGCTCGCGGTCGGCGTGCTCGCGCTCGGCGCGCGGTCGGCCGACGCCGCGGGCGGCCACCCCCACTTCCACGACGGCGGGACCCTCGACTGGTTCCATCTCCTCGACGCCGCGCGAGCGCGCGCCCGGGCCGAGCACAAGTTCATCTTCGTCGAAGTGGGCAAGCCGGGATGTGGCAACTGCCGTGATCTGATCACCCGGCAGGTGCCCGCCGCGAACGTCAAGGAACGCCTCGCGCGCATCTCGATCGGACTGGCGATCGACTCGCGCAACCCGGACGCGCGCGTGCTGCGCATCTTCCAACGCTGGGTGCCCGCGGCGCAGTTGCAGAAGTTGCCGTGGGCCGGGTTCCTCGACGAGGAGGGACGCTGGATCACCGGCTGGGGCGGCCGCATCACCGACCCGCGCTACGAGGCCTTCCTCACCCGGGCCGAGCAGGTCCATCGCGTCGCGGAGAAGAAGCGCCGCATCGGCGGGACGAGCACGGCGACGTCGGCCGGCGAGAACGAGGAGAGCGACCTGCTCGCCGACCTCCCCTTCGACGTCGAGCACGCGGCGGCCGTGCCGCCCGATCCCGGACACGTGGACGCCTCGGGCCGCGCCGTGTCCGGCGAACGCAAGACCCTCTTGAGCACGCTCGACGGCATCGGCTCCTGCATCGGCGGTCGCTGCGGCGTCCCGTCCACACCGAGTTGCGGCCCGGACGGCTGCGACGCCCCCGCGACCGCGCTCGCGGACCTGCCGGGTTCCGACGCGCCCTTCGATCTCGAGGGGTTGATCGCGGAGAGCGGGCCGATCGACGAGCCCGGCCTCTCGGCTGCCGACGACGCACCGTACGTTCCGCCGCCGCCGTTTCCGTCGATGTCCGGCGGCCCGGCCCCCGCGCCGCGCACCTTCGGCTCGGCCACCGAGGCCGACTCGCTGCCGCCGCCGCTGGTCGTACGACGCGACGCCGCGGCCAGGCCGACGCCGCCTCGCCCTTCGCCGCGCGAACCGGGAGGCGACAAGCCGATCGTGGACGGCCGCGCCAACGCCGAGAGCGAGGTGCGCACCGTGCGCACGCGGCCTGAACCGGTGATCGATCCGCTCGCCCCCTGGGGGGAGGCACGCGTGATCGAGGCGTACGCGTCCGCCGCCGGGGGCGACCTCGACGATGCGCGCGTCACCCTGGAAGCGGTCGTCGCGCGGATGCCGTCGCATGCGATCACGGAGGACGCGCGACGAGGCCTCGATGCGCTGAAGGATCTCGGCGAGATCCGCCAGATGCGCGAAACGAGCCCGATCCGTGCGCATCTCCTGGCCCGCGCGCGCGACGTCTACCGCGGCTCGCGCTGGTCGGCGCTGTTCCGCTGAACCAGAACCCGCGGCTACGCTTGGGTGCATGTCGAAGCCGCGCTTTCGCATTCGGCGCACGTTGCTCTTGCTCGTGCTGCTGGTGCTGCTCGCCCTCCTTCTCGAACTGAACCGCTGGCTGCCGGGGACGTGGCCCGGCGGCGGGGGAAGCGGCTGGATGGCACGGGCGCTGCCGACGCCGACGAGGGCGGACGACGACCCGGCACGAACCGAACTCGCCGAGGCCCCGGACGTCCGCGTCGCCGCACCGGCCGCTCGCTCGCCGGATACCACGCGCGATCCGCTCCCCGAAGCCTCGACGATCGAACTGCGAATCCTCGACGCGGCGGGGCGCCCCGTCTCCGACGCCACGCTGGGCGCGGGCGGCGCCGGCGCGCTCGATCTCGAGTCGAACGCGGACGGTGTCGCCCGCGTCCGTCGCGACGACGTTCGGTCGAGCGGGGTGCGCATCCGTCGCGGTGCGCACGACGTCCGTCACGTCGGCAGCGCCCGCGCGTCCGACGACGCGCTGTGGATCGTGCACCTGCCGTCGATGCGCACGCCGCCCCTGAAGACGTTTCAGGAACGAACCGTTCGGTTCGAGGACGGCCTAGCCGACGTTCGGTTCGAGGTGCTCGCACCCGATGGCGAGGTCCTGGCGCGACTCGCGAGCGACGAGAACGGACTTGCGCGGATCGAGCGGACGCTCGACGTGGTCCGACTGCGGTTCCCAGATCGGCCCGGGGCCGACTCGCCGTGGATCTCGCTGCGGGAGCCGGAGCCAGCGGTTGTTCGACCCGACGCCAGGCGCAGCCGGACGCGCATCGTGGTCGACCCGGACGGAAGCGTGCGAATCGAGACCACGGGCACGCCGACGGGCGAGGAGATCGGCGTCTGGTGGGACGACCCCGTCCACGGTGTGAAGTTGGCGTGGAAGACGACCGACGACCCGTCGACCCTTTCGGCGGAGGCGACGCGGCTGCTCACCGTGCCGCTGCGGGTGACGAGCGAGCGGCCGATCGACGCCGACACGCCGTGGACCGTCGAGGTGAGCGGCACGATCGAGGCGGGAACGCGCGACGACGTCGCCAACGAACTCACGGTCACCCGGACCGGCCAGGGCCCGCTCGAATCGGCTCTCGTCCCGGCGGGCCTCACCAACCCGCACGCGCTCGTGCAGGTCGCGGGCCGAGGGCCCGTGTGGGTCGAACTCGACACGAAGAGCGAGGACGGCACGGCGATCTCGCTCGCGCCCGGCGCGATGCTCGATGTCGATGTCACGCTGGCGCCCGGCGTCGATCCCGCGACGCTCGTCGTGGAGGCGAGCGCGTCGATCGACGATCGGCGACCGTTCCGCCTGACCGACCGGTCGACGTCCGCGGGGCCGCGTCGGCTCGGCCCGCTGCCGAGCGGCGCGGTGGACGTGCTCGTTCACGCGCACGGCGCGGTCCCCGTCGCCACCTCCACGACGGTCGCCTCGGGTGAGTCGCGCTCCCTGGCGATCGAACTCCGCGAACAGGGCCACGCCCTGCACCTCAAGGTGCATACGGTCGCGGGCCTTCCGATCGAGGGCGCGCGCGTCGTGTTGTCGACCGAGGACGTGGGTCCCCCGCTGCTCCTCCCCGAGCGTTACGCCGAACGGCGCACCGACGCGGACGGATTCGCATCGTTTCCGGCGATCCTTCCGGATCGTCCCCTTCGCATCCAGGTCGAGGCCGCCGACCTGCGCACCGCCGACATCCGCAACGTCCGCCCCGGCCCCGGCCTCCATCTCCTCACCCTCGCTCCCTGACGATCCGATCGGGGGGCGAGGATCAGCCCTCTTCGCGCGACGGACTGGGAACGTCGAGGATGCGACGGGACCAGAGTTCGAGCATGACGAGCGCGTGAAGCACCGCGCCGACGTTGCGCGCGCCGGTCAGATGTTCCCGGTAGAGGCGACGCACGCCCTCGACGGCGACGAAGCCGCGATCGGCCGCGGCGCCCGAGAGCAGGCAGTCCTCGGCGAGGTCCCGCAACGGACCGCGGTAGAAGTCGTCCACCGGAAACGCGAAGCCGCGCTTGGGCGCGCGCGCGAGGTCGGGATCGACATGCTCTCGCACGTACGCGCGAAGGATCGCCTTCTGCCGGCCGCGCAGGGGACTGCCTTGAATCTCCAGCCGGCTCGCGGCGCGGCGAACGCGGCCGTCAAGGAACGGATGACGCCCCTCGATGCCGTGCGCCATCAATGCGCGGTCTTCCTTGACGAGCAGGTCGTCGGGCAGGTAACGATGGAAGTCGTCACGCATCGCCGCCGACGCGGTGCGCGGTCCGTCGCGCGGTGTCGGATCCGCGACCCCCTGCAGCAGCGGTCCGAGGACCGTTCGCAACTCGGTCAACGGCTGGAGGCGGAGCAACCCGCGGTAGAGCCCCTCGGGATCGCTGGCAGCGCGCAGCACGCGGAGGCTGCCCGGCGCACGACGATCGAGCACCCGTTGCACGGGCGTCACGAGGAACGACGGAACGTGCCGCAGCCACGGCCCGTGACCGAGCATCCAGTACCGACGGTACCCGCCGAACACCTCGTCGCCGCCGGTGCCCGTGATCAGCGCGCGCACGTGGCGCCCCGCTTCGCGCGCGACGCCCCAGGTCGGTACCGCGCTCGCGTCGGCGAACGGTTCGTCGAACGCGCGCGCGGTGGCGAGGACCCAGGGCGTCGGATCCAAGGGGCAGGGGACGACGCGATGCGCCAGAGCGAGTCGCTGCGCGGTCTGTCGCGCCCGCTGCACCTCGTCGACACCGCGCAGACCCGGATAGCCGACGGTGAACGCGGGCGGGCGCTCGACCTCGGCGGCGAGCGCGGCGAGCAGGCTCGAGTCGACACCGCCGGAGAGCAGGATCCCGATCGGTCGCTCCAGCACGAGACGATCCCGCACCGCGAGGCGCAACGCGCCGAGGACGTCGAGGGAGTCCTCCTCCGGGTCGGGCCGTGCCGCGGGCACGGTGTCGCGGGCGACGGAGAGGCTCGCATCGATGCGCAACACCTCGCCGGGCTCGACGCGCCGTACCCCGGAGAGCGCGGTGTGCGCGGACCGCACGACGCCGTCCCGCAACACGTCCACGATGGCATCGACGTCCGGCCGCGGTGTGAACACCCGCAGCGCAACGAGCGCATCCAGCGTGCTCGCGAAGAGCACGCCGCCTGGGACCTGCGCGTACGCGAGCGGACGCACGCCCACCGGATCGCGCGCGAGCCAGAGCGGCCCGCCCGGCGCTTCGAGAAACGCGAATGCGTAGCTGCCGCGCAGGTCGGCGAGGCCGGCGAGGCCGCGCGCTTCGATCCATGCGGCGAGCAGGTTGCCGTCCCCGGGGCCGACCGGAGCGGGTTGTCCGTCGCGGGCGAGGCGGGCGGCGAGATCGACGTGGTTGTAGATCTCGCCGTTGAAGGCGAGGATCGAGCCGCGGGGCCCCCGCCACGGAACGGCGACGCCATGAGCGGCGACGAGCGCCAGACGGCGCACGCCGATCTCGACGGGACGAGGGCCGAGCGTGCCGCTCGCACGGCCGCCGAGGTCGGGTCCCCGCCGCGCGAGCACGCCGAGCGCGCGGCCGACCGGGTCGGGAATCGCGGTGGCGACGCGACCCACGATGCCGACGATTCCGCACATCGTGGACTCCCGCTCCCGTCGGCGGCGCGGGGGCGTCCTTCGCCGCGCGCGCCGCGCACAGTATCGGCCGGATCGGACGGGTCGCGGAAGCCCCGTCGCGCGTAGCCTCCAGACGTCCGATCGGAGGCGCGCATGGCGAGCGGTGACGTGGCCTGGAAGGAGGACGGGGTTCGACTCGTGCTCTCGACCGCCCCGCCCGACGTGGCGGAGGCGTTGGCGCGGGAACTCGTCGAGGAACGGCTTGCGGCCTGTGTGAACGTCGTGCCCGGCCTGCGCAGCCTCTTCCGCTGGCACGGTGAGGTGTCGAACGATCCCGAGACCCTTCTCGTCGCCAAGACGACGAAGGGGGCGGTGGACGCCCTGACCCGTTTCCTGAAGTCCCGCCATCCCTACGAGGTGCCCGAGGTGGTCGTCCTCGATCCGGCTCGCACCGAGGCCGCCTACGCGGCCTGGATCGCCGAGAACGTCGCCTGAGCACGGCGCCGTCGCGAGCGCGGTGAGGCCGAAGCGAGAGGCGTTCGACGGTCCGCGATCGGCCCGGAGGGGTGGTCCGTCCGCGCCGAGGAGCCGATTCCGTAACGGCCTCCGCGTGCGGCGAAGCGTTCGCCGCGCGGGGCGGGCGGCCATGGGAAATGCGCCCCACCTCGAGCCGCCGGACCGCCCCGAGCCGAGGTTCAGCCGCTCGTCGAAGGGGTCGATAGGGAGCCGGTCCCCCTCACCCGCGGACGACCGTTTTCGTGCTCCTGAACCCCTTCCCCAGCTTCGACCCGACCCCGTCGGGCCTCGAGCGCCTCTACGCACGCCTGCTCCTCGTCATGCTCGTGCCCCTCGCGGCGCTGCATGCGTTCCTGCTCTGCGTCGGCGCCGCGACCCCGCTGGCGTTCGCGTTCGAGGCCGGCATCGCGCTGCTGGCGTGGCGGTTGCTCGTGCGGGCGGGTCGCGCGACGAGCGCCGGCATCGCACGCGCGGCGCCGACGGAGTTCATCGTCTGGGGCATCGGCATCCTCGGCGTCGCGACCGCCTTCGAGACCGGCGGCGTCGGCAGCCCGCAGATCGTGCTCGTCGTGCTGACGGTGGTGTTCTCGGGGCTCCTCCTCGACACGAACGCACTGATCCGCACGACGGCGGTCGTCGCCTTCGTGTACGCGTTCTTCACCCTGCTCCTCCCCGACGGTCTCACGCTGGCCGTGGTCGAGGCCCAGGAGGGCGGTCGCTTCTTCGCCGGCAGCCGGGTGCCGATCACCGATCTCGCGGCGCTGGTGCAGAACGCCGTCTACCTCGGCCTCGCCGCGTTCGCCGCGCACGCCGCGAAGGATCGCCTGCGCACGCAATGGGCCGGGTTGGAACGACGCGCGAAGCGTGACGCGCTGACCCGCCTGCCGAATCGCAACGGCTTCCGCGAGGACGTGCTGCGCGGTCTCGCCCGGCCGGTCGCGGCCGACTGGCCGCTCGCGGTGCTGATGCTGGATCTCGATCACTTCAAGCGGATCAACGATCGCTTCGGCCACGGTGTCGGGGACGACGTGCTTCGCCGCACCGGAGAGATCCTGCGCGAGACGATCGGCCCGACGGACCACGTCGGGCGCCACGGCGGCGAGGAGTTCACCGTCGCCGCGATGGCGGCGGACGCGCACTACGGCATGGAGCTCGCCGACCGCATCGTGCGGGCCTTCCGGGCGCATGAGTGGCAGACGATTCGGCCGGAGTTGCGCGTCACGGTCTCGGTCGGCGTCGCGATCGTGTCGCCGACGGCCATCCGCGGCGTCGATCCGAACCTGGTACTCAACCGCGCACTCGAGCGAGCCGACGCGGCCCTCTACACCGCGAAGGAAGGCGGACGCGACCGGTACCACGTGGGGTCCGAGCATCACGTCACGACGCCGACCACCCCGCCGAAGAAGACGATTCCGCTCCGCAATCCCCTCGATGCGCGAACGACCGGATCCGGGCCCTCCGTGTAGGCTGCGGGCGTGGAGCCCCCCACGCGACGCAACCGTTCGATCGACGAGGGCAGCACGCGGCGCGACGTCCTGGCCGCCGGGGCCTCGGGCGGTCTGCTCGCCGCGGGCGTGCTGTGGTGGGACGGCCTTCTCCTCGGTGGTGCGCGCCGCATCGAGGCCGCGCCCCCCGGTTCGCCGCCGCGTGCGCTCGACGAACGCACCTGGGCCACGCTCGCGGCCGCCCAGGACCGCCTGGTTCCCAGCACCCCCGGTGCACCGGGTGCCGCATCGACGAATGCCATCGGCTACCTCGATGCGGCGCTCGCGTCGCCCGACGTGCCGGAGCGATCGAAGGAACTGATTCGCCGAGGGGCCGCGCACATCGATCGCGCGGCGCGCTGGTATCGCAAGGAGCGCTTCGCCGACCTCTCGCCCATGCAGCAGGACGCGATCCTCCGATCTCTCGAACGCGACCTTCGCATCGGCATCCCGTGGCTGCGCACGATGCTGATCTACACGCTCGAGGGATACCTCGGCGACCCGGTTCACGGCGGCAACGCGAACGAGGCGGCGTGGACGTGGCTCGGACACCGGCCGGGCACACCGCGCCCGACGACCCCGCACCTGCGGATGGACGACCGGGCGCGATGAGCACCTTCGATGTCGTCGTCGTCGGCAGCGGTGCAGGCGGGGCGCCGGTCGCCGCCGTCCTCGCCGAAGCCGGCCATCGTGTGCTGCTGCTCGAGAAGGGCGGACGGTACGAGGAGAGCGACTTCGTCAAGGACGAGATCGCCGTCGTGCGTCGCGGCGCCTTCCTGCCGTCCGCCGCGGACGAACCGATGGTCGAGGAGACGCACGGCGCCGCGCAGGCGGGCAGCGGTGCTCCGACCACGCTCTTCTGGAACGGCAGCCTCGTCGGCGGCAGCAGCGTGCTGATGAGCGGCTTCATGATGCGGATGAAGCCGGTCGACTTCCGGCCTCGCACGGCGTTCGGCGAGGTGCCCGGCGCAAACGTCGTCGACTGGCCGCTCGACTACGGCGAGATGGAGCCGTGGTACGCGGAGGCCGAACGACGAGTCGTCCTCGCCGGTCGCGTCGTGCCGCAGCCGCAACACCTCGACGAGCCGCGCAGCTCGCCGGCCTATCCGCAGCCGCCGTTGACCGAGCATCCGTTCGCTGCACGGCTCGACGCGACCTGCAGCACGCTCGGACTGTCGAGCATGCCCCTCCCACGTGCCGTCCTCTCCCGAGACGTCCTCGACGCGCCCGGTCGGGCGCGCAAGGCATGCGACTACAACGGCTATTGCGGGAGCTACGGCTGCGTTCCCGGTGCCAAGGGTTCGGCGCTCGCCGCGTTCGTACACCGCGCGGTCGCCACGGGCCGCTGCGAGGTCGTCTCGAAGGCACGCGTCACGCGTCTGGAGTCCGATGCGCAGGGCGCCGTGCGTGCCGCCCACTGGATCGACCGGGACGGCGCCGCGCAGCGCACGGAGGCTTCGATCTTCGTGGTCGCGTGCCAGGCGCTCGAGTCGGCGCGCCTCCTGCTGCTGTCGCGCGGCCCCCGTCATCCGAACGGCCTCGGCAACTCCAGCGGGCAGGTCGGGCGCAACCTCTTGTTTTGCTCGTTCGGCGCCGGATGGGGCGACTTCTCCCTGCGCGCCGACCCCGCGCTCGCGAGCGCCGAGCCGTTCGTGAATCGCATCGTGCAGGACTGGTACTGGTACGACCCCAACGACGAATCCCGGCGCGCCGGGCGCGACGACACGCCGCCCGCAACTGGGCTCGTCAAGGCGGGAACGCTGAACTTCCTGCTGCCCCATCCCAACCCGGTGCTCGCGGCGGTCACCCAAGCCCTCTGGGACGAGCGACCCGACAACGTGCCGCTGTGGGGCGCCGCGTTGAAGGAGCGTTTGCACTGGTACTTCCGCGACGTCGTGCACCTGCGGTTCGAGACGTTCTCCGACTGGCTCCCCCACGACGGCTGCTGGATGCGGTTGAGCGCCGACGTGAAGGACCGACTCGGACTTCCCGTCTGCCACGTGCGCGCGCGCAACCATCCTCGCTCGCTGGCGGCGGTTCACCACCTCGTCGCACGCGGGGCGTCGGTGTTGCAGGCGATGGGCGCACGCAAGGTGCGCACGCCGGCGAGCTTCGGCGGACCCAGCACGAACCTGATCGCGGGCACCTGCCGCTTCGGCGACGATCCGCGCAACTCCGTGCTGGACCGCGACTGCCGCGCGCACGACACGCCCAACCTCTACGTCACCGACGCCAGTTTCATGCCCTCGGGCGGCTCGGTGCCGTACACGATGACGATCTACGCCAATGCCCTGCGCGTCGCCACGCGCATTCACGAAGCGCTGACCAAGGGACGTTGACCGGCGTCAGCGCAGCGCGTCGAGGAGGTGCACGCGGTCGTCGGTCCACGCGCGGCCCGCGGTCGCTTCGGTAAAGCCCCGCGCCCGCAGTCCGGAGAGGGCGTCCGCGTCGTGCGCGACCGCGACCCAGGTCGCCCCGCCGCGCGCGGCGACGACCGCATGCGCCGCGCATGCGCGCGCCGCGCCGGCGACGACGAGCACGAGATCGACGTGACGCGACGAGACGTGGAACGCCACGCGACCGTTTGCGGCGAGGGTTCGCAGGAACACGGCCATCGCCTCCGTGGTGAGCAGATGGACCGGCACCGCGTCGGACGAGAACGCATCCACGACGAGCAGGTCGAAGGACGCCGGGGCGTGGGACGAGAGCACACGACGCCCGTCGCCGACGATCGTCTCGACGTGCGCGGGCGTGTCCGCGAGGAACGAGAAGAGCCGCGGGTCACGCGCGATCCGCACGACCGCTTCGTCGATCTCGATCAGCGTCAGCGACCAGCGCTCGCGCGCGTAGGCGGCCAGCGAGCCGATCCCGAGCCCGACGATGCCGACGCGTGGCGCGTCGTTCGACGCGGCGAGGTCGTCGAACAGCTCGGCGGCGGGTGTGCCGCGGCCGTAGTAGGTCAGCGGCTCGGCCCGACGCGCGGGGTCGGCCCAGGCCGCGCCGTGGATCGTCCGTCCGTGGACCAAGCGGCGGTGCGCGGGGACGTCGGGCGTCGCCGGCACGTCGAGCACGACATGGGTACCGAAGAACGTCCGCTCGCGGTGAACCAACTCGAAGTCCGTGCGCAGCGCGATCGACGGCAGCGCGAGCAGCGTGGCGAGTGCCCCGACGAACGCGCCTCGCGACAGGGGGAGGGAGGCGGCCACGACGAGCGCCGCAGCGAGCGAGGCGAGAGCGAAGGCGTCGTCACCGGTCGCGACGCGCCTCACGAGCAGGAACACGCCCAACACGGCGGCCGCGCCGGCACACCCGGCGACCAGCGTGCGGGCGCGGCGCGGCAGGCGAACGGCGCTCAGGGCGGCGAAGCCGGTCAGCCACGGCAGTTCGAACGGGCCGTCGAAGCACCACGGCGCGAGCAGGCCGACCCCGAGGCCGCCGAGCGCGCCACCGACGCCGGTCGCGACGTACCACGAAGCGGCACGCGCCGGATCGGCGGGGCGCTCGCGCGAGAGGAGTCCCCAGAGGTGAGCGCTCGCGACGGCCGAGAGCGCGAGGAACGCGAGCACCTGCATCCCGGGCGCCTCGGGGCGTTCGGCGAGAAGGAGAAATCCGCCGAGGATCGCGAGCGGTGCGACGAGCCGCGTCGACGCACGCACGAGCGACGCGGCGCGCGGCGCGAACGCGAGCATCGAGCCGACGAGGTAGAGCGCGAGCGGTAGGACCCACAACAGGGGTACCGGCGCAAGGTCCGTCGTGGCATGGGCCGTGATCGCCAGAAGCAGCGCCGACGCAAGCGCCGCGATCGCGACGATGCGCCCGAAGCGGGGACGCGACGCACCGGCGGTGTCCGTCGCGGGTGAGGCCGCCGCCGGGCGCGGCCCACGCGGCGCGCGCAGGGCGCTCGCGGCGACGAGTGCGACGACGATCGACGCGGC
This sequence comes from uncultured Planctomycetales bacterium, assembly GCA_964586025.1. Taxonomy (GTDB): domain Bacteria; phylum Planctomycetota; class PLA2; order PLA2; family JAEUHO01; genus JACKGW01. The sequence goes on along the minus strand of CAZPGF010000007.1, from coordinate 9,774 downwards.
CACACCCCACGCCGCGACGAGGGTGCGCACCCCGACCAGAGGATCGAGGACCGTCGGATAGAGGATCAACGCGGCGAGGCTGCCGGCACTGCCCGCGACGACGAGTCGCCACGCCCGCTCTCCCGGGACACCGCGTTCGACGACGACGCGATGCACCATCGGCGTCGTCGCCGCGAGGGACACGAAGGCGGGGCCGAGCCCGACGAGCAGTGCTCCGACGAGCCAGCCGGAAGGAGACGCACCGGACGCGGGGGCGCCGAGATCGGGCCAGGTGACGGCGGCGTTCGCGACGGTCCCCGCGACGAGCACGATGAGCAGGGGCACGCGCTGCCCGGGAAACCGCGCGAATCCGACCGCGATCGCCTGACCGACGAGGTAGAGGGACTGGAAGACGACGAGGGATGCCGCCCAGACCGCGGGCGACCCGCCGAGGAGGGGAAGCACGCGACGACCGGCGAGCGGTTGCACGACGAAACCGAGGAACGCCGCCGTCGCGACCAGCGCCGTGGCGGCATGAGGCGATGCCGGCCGCCTCGGTGCGGAGGGTCCGCTCATTGCGGGTCGGGTTCGCGTCGAGGGGCGCGGTCCGCGCGCGGTACCTGGGCGGACGGGGCGACCGCCGACGCCGGACCCGCGTGAATCAACTGGTCGTCGAAGAAGATGTGCGGGCGGAACGCCTTGACGATCGGCGCCTTCTCGACGCCGCCCAGGAAGAAGCACTCGTCGATCCGCACGCCGAGCGCCTCGAGCGTCGTGACGACGCGCTCGTGGCTCACCGAGTCGCGGGCGGTGATCAGCGCGGTGCGCACGGGGCAGGACTCCGACGGGAACCGCGCCTGGATCGCGCAGAGGGCGACGAGGAACGGGAGGAAGGGTCCGCCCTCGAGAGGCTCGCGAGCCCGCGCCGCCTCGTTCTCCTGGAACGCGGCGATGCCCTCCCGCTGGTAGAGGTCCTCGCTGGAGGCGCCGAACAGGACGGCATCGCCGTCGAATGCGATTCGCACCTCGTCGCCGGGCACGGACGTGTCCGGGACGGGGAGGATCTTCCCCGCCGCGAATCCCGCGCGCAGCGCGTCGATGACGTCCGCGTCCTCCGCGGAGAGAAACAGGTCGCAGTGGAACGCGGCGAGGTACTCGGCAACGGGACGCCCGCGCGTGAACGCCGCGCGTGTGATCGACAGCCCCAGCGACTCGATCGCGTGGCGCGCGCGCAGACCCGTCTCCGCGCTGTTGCGCGAGACGATCACGACTTCGACGAGCGGCTCCCCGAGGCGCGCGTTGATGTCGAGCAGACCGCGCACCAGGGGGTAGCCGGTGCCCGGCGCGAGAGGATCGCGGCGGCGTTCGGTCTGGTAGCGCGTGTACGCCTCGATGCCGTCCGTCTCGAAGATGCGATGGGCTTCGGATAGATCGAACAGCGCCCGCGTGCTGACGCCGACCACGAGTTTGTCGTCGAGGCGATAGGCCATGGGCGCGCGATCCTACCCGCGGCCGTGTCCGTTGAGGGGGTCTCTGACCTTGCGGACATGCGGCTTCGCAGATCGGGGACGCCAGCCGCCGTGTCGGGCTCGAGTGGCAAACCACTTCCGTTGAGGGGGTCCTTGACCTTGCGGACATGCGGCTTCGCAGATCGGGGGCGCCAGCCGCCGTGTCGGGCTCGAGTGGCCAACCACACGTCGCCCTCCACGGCGACCTTCCGCTCCCCGCCTGCGAACCCGGACCGGCGGTGGACGCGAAGGGAAGGCACGTCCCGGGCGGATCGGTCGCCATCGGAGTTGCGTGCGGAGTGCGGGGCGTGAGCGGTTGCCCGCGGTGTCACGGATCCCGATGGGATGGGGAGCGCTTGGTCGCCATCCGGATCTCGACGACGTCGGCTGGCTGGCGAACTCCGAGGCGGGTGATGTCCGCGACCAGCGGTCGAGCGAGACGCGGAGGTGGCCACGGGAGCAGCGCGGTCACGTGGCGGGCCTGGGCGCTGTGCGGTCGGGTCGAACCGCGCGCGCCGTCCGGCGCGGCGCACGGTATCCATGGGCCGATGTACGTCGCCGCGCTCTACGCGCGCATGGAGATCCCGGGCGCCCGTTCGCTGAAGGACAAGCGGCAGATCGTCCGCTCCGTGCTCGACCGCGCCCGTTCCCGCTACCACCTGGCCGCGGCCGAGGTCGGCGCGAACGACCTCCATCAGATCGCCGAACTCGGCTTCGCCAACGTCGCCAACACGCCGGCCGCGGCTCGCGCCCCGCTCGAGACCGTGCTCGACTCGCTCCGCCTCCACCCGGTCGCGCGGCTCCTCGACCACGAACTCGACGTGACGTGACGCGGGTCGGGAACGACCTCGCGGGCGCTGTGACGGTGCCTACGCTCCGGCGCTGACGACGGGATGGGTCTCGGACTCGGAACAGAGGACGACCAGCAGATTCGAGACCATCGCGGCGCGCTGCGCGTCGTCGAGACGGACGACGCCGTGGGCCTCGAGTCCCTCGAGCGCCATCTTCACCATGCCGACCGCGCCGTCCACGATCCGGGCGCGCGCGTCGATGATCGCCTCGGCCTGCTGGCGGCGAAGCATCGCGCCCGCGATCTCGGGCGCGTAGGCGAGGTGGCTGATACGGACCTCGAGCACTTCGACGCCCGCCAGGTCCAGGCGCTCGGCGAGTTCGCGCTGGAGTTCGTCGTTGACGCCTTCGCTGTTCCCTCGGAGCGACGTCTGCCCCTCCTCGGGCGCGTCGTACGGATGCCGCGCGGCCGTCGATCGGATCGCCGACTCGCTCTGCACCTCGACGTAGGACTCGTAGTCTTCGACGTCGAAGGCCGCCTGGGCGGAGTCGGCGACGCGCCAGACCACGACGGCGCCGATCTCGATCGGATTGCCTCGCAGGTCGTTGACCTTCAGCTTCTCGCTGTTGAAGTTGTGGACCCGCAGGCTCACGCGACGGCGCACGGTGAACGGGTTCATGTACCAGAGTCCCGCCCGGCGGAGCGTGCCCTTGTATCGTCCGAAGAGCGTGGCGACCCGGCTCTGGTTGGGGTTCACGAGTGTCAGCCCGAACGGGCTGATCAGCGCCGCGAACCCGGCGAGGACCGCGCCGACGACACGCGCCCAGGGCGGGAGGAGCCCCGATCCGCCGGTCCCGATCCAGATCGTCGCGGCGATGAAGAGGAACGGGAGGGCGATCATGGGCAGACCCGGGATCGGGCGCTCGACCACCCGGTCGCGAGAACGCGCAGCGGAGTCGGTGGACTTCATGCGGAGAGACTACGCGCGCCTCCCCCGTTCGCGCGGTCGGCGAACCCATGGCACGCTGCGCGCATGGCACGCGACTACACCCCCCACCAGCAGCAGATCATCCGCCGTTGGTACGCGAACCTCGACGGGCGACGGGTCCAGCGACTGGCGGAACTCGTGACCGACATCTACCTCGCCAAGGGTCGCAAACGCGCGCTGCTCTGGGATCGCGTCCGTGACCTGCTGCTCGACCCGAGCACGGCTGCGGACGAGCGTGCCGAAGTCGAGGCGATCCTCGCCGCGGAGGACGTCGAAGCGCTGGCCCACCTCGCGTCCCGACGGTTCGGCTCGTAGCATCTTCCGGCCCCGGGCCCGCGGCACGGAATCTGCGCGCCAACCACGTCGACCTCGGTCGCGGACGACGTCGTGCCAACCCGGCACGATCGGGCGCTCGGGCGGGCCGCGGGAGCCTCGGCAGCCTGTCGGATCGGCCGACCGGGCGCGGGAGGTTGCCCGTCCCCCGTGCCGCCGTAGGCTTCGCGCCGGGGTCGCCGCTCCCACCGGACCCCTCGGAGCCGACATGTTCGACCGCTTCACCGACCGCGCGCGCAAGGTGATGGGCCTCGCCCGTCAAGAGGCGCAGCGCTTCAACCACGACTACATCGGCACCGAGCACGTCCTCTTGGGCCTCGTGCAGGAGGGCTCCGGCGTCGCCGCGACCGTGCTGAAGAACCTCGATGTCGATCTGAAGAAGATCCGCCAGGAGGTCGAGCGCCTGGTCGCCAGCGGAACGACGATGGTCGCATCCGGACAACTGCCCTTCACACCCCGTGCGAAGAAGGTGCTCGAACTCTCGCTCGACGAGGCGAGCAATCTCGGTCACACCTACATCGGCACCGAACACCTGCTGCTGGGACTGATCCGTGAGGACGAAGGCATCGCCGCCCAGGTCCTGCGCAATCTGAAGGTCAAGCTCGACGACGTTCGCGACGAGGTGCTCGAACTCCTCGGGGGCGATCCGGACGCTCCCGACGCGCACGAGGAGGCCAACGACGAGTCCTCCGGCGCGGGCGGCGGAGGCGGCGGCGCCGCGGGGGGCGCCGCGCCCGCCACGGGCAAGTCGAAGACGCCGGCGCTCGACGCGTTCGGCCGCGATCTCACCGAGCTCGCGCGTGAGGGCAAGCTCGATCCCGTGATCGGCCGCAAGGACGAGATCGAGCGCGTGATCCAGGTCCTGTCGCGCCGCACGAAGAACAACCCCGTGCTCCTCGGCGAGGCCGGCGTCGGGAAGACCGCGATCGTCGAGGGACTGGCCCAGTCGATCATCTCGGGCGACGTGCCCGAGGTCCTTCGCGGGCGCCGACTGGTCGTGCTCGATCTCGCGATGATGGTCGCCGGGACGAAGTACCGCGGCCAGTTCGAGGAGCGCATCAAGGCAGTGATGACCGAGGTGCGACGCTCGAAGAGCGTGATCCTGTTCATCGACGAGTTGCACACGCTCGTCGGCGCCGGCGGCGCCGAGGGCGCCATCGACGCCAGCAACGTGCTCAAGCCCGCGCTCTCCCGCGGCGAGGTGCAGTGCATCGGTGCGACCACCCTCGACGAGTACCGCAAGTACATCGAGAAGGACGGCGCGCTGGAGCGCCGCTTCCAGACCGTGATGGTCAACCCGCCGAGCAAGGAGCAGGCGTTCGAGATCCTTCTGGGGCTCCGCGACAAGTACGAGGCGCACCACCGAATCCGCTACACCAACGACGCGCTCCGCGCCGCGGTCGAACTGTCGTCGCGCTACATCAACGGCCGGTTCCTGCCGGACAAGGCGATCGACGTCATGGACGAAGCGGGCGCGCGCCTGCGGCTGTCGTCGATGACGCAGCCCCCCGACGTGAAGGACATGGAGGCCGAGTTCAAGCGCATCGAGATCGAGAAGGACGAGGCCGTCGCGGCGCAGGACTTCGAGCGCGCGGCGAAGCTCCGCGACCAGTCCCAGCAGATCCGTCGCAAGAAGGACCAGATGCTTCGCGAGTGGCGCGAAGAGACCAACAAGGCGACCGGCGTCGTCGACGAGGAGGTCATTCGCGAGACGATCTCGAAGATGACCGGCATCCCGTTGACGCGTCTCGAGAAGGCCGAGGCCGAGCGCTTGCTCCAGATGGAGAAGGTGCTTCACCAGAAGGTCGTCAGCCAGGACGAGGCGATCCAGGCGATCGCGCGCGCGCTGCGCCGCAGCCGCAGCGGTCTGAAGGATCCGCGCCGGCCGATGGGTTCGTTCATCTTCCTCGGCCCGACCGGCGTCGGCAAGACGCACCTTTCGAAGGCCCTCGCCGAGTTCATGTTCGGCGACCCCGACGCGCTGATCCAGATCGACATGTCGGAGTACATGGAGAAGCACACCGTCAGCCGTCTCGTCGGCGCCCCTCCCGGGTACGTCGGGTTCGAGGAAGGTGGTCAGCTGACCGAGCAGGTGCGACGTCGTCCGTACTGCGTGGTCCTGTTCGACGAGATCGAGAAGGCCCACCACGACGCGTTCAACATGCTCCTCCAGATCATGGAGGAAGGGCGCCTCACCGACTCGTTCGGCCGTCATGTCGACTTCAAGAACACGGTCGTCATCATGACCAGCAACATCGGCGCCGAGAGCATCAAGGGCCAGGGCGCGGTCGGCTTCGCCAAGGGCGACTCGGCGTCCACGCACGAGCGTGTGCGCGAGGGGCTGATGCGCGAGGTGGAGCGCCACTTCCGCCCCGAGTTCCTGAACCGCGTGGACGAGATCGTCGTGTTCCGTCAGCTCACGCGCGAGGATCTGGAGCAGATCATCGACATCGAGACGAAGGGCTTGACGGATCGCCTCCAGCAGAAGGACGTTCGCCTCGAACTCTCTCACGAGGCGAAGCAGTTCATCATCGATCAGGGCTTCAACCCGGAGTACGGCGCGCGTCCGCTGCGGCGCGCGATCCAACGTTTGCTCGAGGATCCCCTCGCCGAGGAGGTGCTGCGCGGTTCGTTCCCGGTCGGCACGATCGTGGACGTCAGCGTCGTGGACGGGCAGATCCACTTCCAGGCGCGCTCGAACGGCACCGGACAGCCCGCTCCCGCCGCGGCCGAGGTCGCTCCCAACGCCGACGCCGAGTGACGGCAGACCGCCAGGCCGCCGGGCACCTCACCGTCGAGGCGAGGATGTCAGCGCGGCGAGGAGGTCCTTCTGGACGTAGCGCAACTCGGTCGCGCCGGCACGGATCGCATCACCGTCGCGCAGCGGTGAGGTGCGCGCGCGCCGACCGTTGAGGAAGGTGCCGTTCGTCGAGCCGAGGTCCTCGAGACGCCACGTTCCGCCCGTGCCGACGATCTGGAAGTGCTGTCGCGACATCGACGGATCGTCGATCGTGAAGTCGACGCCCGGGCCGCGTCCGACGACGCAAGGCCCCACACCGAGGGGCTGATCCCGTCCGATCCCTTCTCCCTGTCGCACGACGAGTCGCGGCATGGTCGCCTCCGAGGGCGGCGAGCCTCGTCGCCGCCCGCAGCGGGCACCCTACGACCGGGGGCGGACCCTCCGCCGGCGGCTTCCGGCCGGGCTTCGGTGCCTCCTCAGACCGAGGCGCGGGCGGGGCGGGAGTGACCGGCCCGGGCAATCGACTTCGCCGCGGCCTCGGGATGGGCGCTGCACTCCAGGAGCGCCCGCAGGATCAACGGCACGACGATCGTCGCGTCCGACTCGATCACGAACATCGGCGTGGTCTCGGTCAGCTTGTCCCACGTGATCTTCTCGTTCGGGGTCGCGCCGGAGTACGAGCCGTACGAAGTCGTCGAGTCGCTGATCTGGCAGAAGTAGGCCCACGGCTTCGCGGGTCGGTTCAGGTCGTACTTCAGCGAGGGCACGACGCAGATCGGGAAGTCGCCGGCAATGCCGCCGCCGATCTGGAAGAACCCGACTCCGGCCCCCTCGGACAACGCCTCGTAGCGGTCGTAGAAGTCGGCCATCGCCTCGATGCCGGACTTCACGATCGAAGCGTCGCACTCACCGGCCTTCACGTACGAGGCGAAGATGTTGCCGAACGTCGAGTCCTCGAAGCCCGGGACGACGATCGGAAGGCGCGCCTTGGCAGCCGCCATCAGCCAGCACGCCTCGGGATCGCCCTCGTACGACGACGGATCGAGGGTCTCGATCAGCTCGTAGAAGTACTCGTGCCAGAAGCGGCGCTCTCCGCGCTCCGATGCGCGCTTCCACATCGGCACGACGATCTGTTCGACCGCACGGAACGCCTCATCTTCCGGGATGCTCGTGTCCGTGACGCGGCGCATCCGCTGCTCCAGGATCCGTGTGTCGTCCTGTTTGGTGAGGTAGCGGTAGTCGGGGAAGTCCCGGTAGCTGTCGTGGGCGACGAGGCGGAAGAGGGACTCCTCGAGGTTCGCGCCCGTCACCGACAGGCCGTGGACGAGTCCCGCGCGGATCGCCGGCGCGAGCGAGATCCCGAGTTGCGCGGAGGACATGGCGCCCGCCATGGCCCAGAACATCCGCCCGCCACGAGAGACGTGCTCCCAGTAGGCGAGCATCGCGTCGCGCGTCGCGCGGGCGTTGAAGTTGCGGTAGTTGGCGAGCAGGAAGTCGAGGATCGGGAGTTGGGCGGGGGACGTGGACAACGCGACCTCCTTCGGGCGGCCGGCCGTTCCGCCACCGCTCGACGGAGGATGTAGCACGAGCGCCGCTCCGCGCGCCGCCATGGCAGGATGAACCGATGGACGACGTTTGGATTCCGGCGCGCATCGCCTCCGTCCGCGACGAGACGCCGATCGACCGCACGTTCTCGTTCGAGGTGTCGGACGCCGATCGCCGCGCGTTTCGATGGCGGCCCGGATTCCACACCGTGCTGCGCATCCCCGACGAGGCACCGCCCGCCGCACGCCCCTACTCCCTGTCCGGCGCGGACGGTGGCGGGCGACCGATCCGCATCACGGTGCGCGGCAGCGGTTCCTGGGGCCGACCGGTCTACGAACTCAATCGCGGCGCGCGGGTCGAACTCGCCACACCGCGCGGGCGATTCGACCTCGCGGTTCCGTCCGGGTACGACACCGTGCTCGTCGCCGGGGGGAGCGGCGTCACGCCGTTTCGCGCGTTCGTCGAGGACTGGATCCTGCACGCTGCGCCCGGGCGGGTGACGTTGCTGCTGTCCGCACGCGATTCGTCGCAGGTGCTGTTCCGGGACGAGTGGGACGCGTGGCAACGCGCGCGGTCCGCGTTCCGCTGGACGCCGACGCTGACCAGAGAGCCGGCGTCGTCCGCCTGGTCGGGCGCGCGCGGCCGCATCGACGAGGCGCGGCTCGCCGCCGCGATCGAGGTTCCGGAGCGGACGATCGTCGCGGCGTGCGGTCCCCGCGGCTTGGTGAGCGACGCGATCGAGTGGGCGCGTCGCGTGGGTGTCGCGGACGACGCGGTTCGCAGGGAGTCGTGGTGATGCGCGTTCGATGGTCTGCATGGGTCGGACTCGGCCTGATCGCGGCGGGACTCTGCGCTGCCCCGTTCTCGTCCGCCGCCGAGGACGCCGCCGAGCGCGACGCGGTCCTCGCCCTGATCGCCCCGCGCCCGGGGGAACGCATCGCCGATCTCGGCTGCGGAACGGGCACGTGGACGATTCCGCTCGCGCGGGCCGTCGGCTCGGAAGGGCGCGTGCTCGCCGTGGACATCGACCCACGTCAACTCGCTCGAGCCCGCGAGCGGATCGCCGCGGAGAGCGTGACGAACGTCGATGTCATCCAGTCGCTTCCCGACGATCCGATGCTGCCCCGGGAACGCCTCGACGCCGTGTTCATGAACGACGTCATCGACTACGTCGAGCGTCGGGCGCTGGCCGGATTCCTCGCCGGTGTCCGTGCCGCGCTGCGGCCGACCGGACGCCTCGTGATTCGCGATCCGAACGGCGGGGTCGGTCGGGTGATCGCGGAGTTCCACCGCGCCGGCTTCGAACTCGTCGAGGCGAAGGTGCCGCTGCGCGAAGCGCCGCAGAGTTCGTTCGGCGACAGTTGGTACGCGCTGAAACTGCGCGTCGGGGACGGCCCCCGGCCCTCCCTCCTGCCCCGCCTCGGTCGGCCTTCCGCCCGCACGACGCGTCTTCTGCTCGTCGAGGAGTTGTACCGACGCGGCCTGCTCGAACGTGCCGAGTTGCGCGCCGCGTGGGAGGCGATCGAGTCAGCGCCACCCTCCGCCGCGCCGGAGCGGGAGGACGCCACGGATCTCGTCGTGGCGGCCGAGGCGCTCGGCGCGTTGGATCCGGCCCTCGCTCGGCGCGTGCGGGAACGCCTCGGGACGTAGCGCAAGCGCCGTGGCGCGGCGACCGTTCCGAACGGGCGGACACCCCCCCCCCGGCTTGCGGCGATCGCCGGTCGGCCGGATCGTCACGGCGTGCACCAATCCCTTCCGGCGCCCCCCGGCGCCCCGGAGATCTCCATGCGACGCTTCCCCATCCCGACCTTCACCCTCGCGGCCACGTTGCTGCTGGGGCTCGGCGGGTGCTTCGACATCAACGAGACGCTGGTCCTCAAGCAGGACGGCT
>CAZPGF010000006.1:18753-47158 GCA_964586025.1 uncultured Planctomycetales bacterium | reverse complement strand
GCCGACGCGCGACGCGCACACGAGCCGCGCGGCGCGAGCCCGAGTTCCAGAGCGACCTTCTGCAGGTCCTGCCATGCGTCGCGCTTCGCTTCCGGCGCGCGCAACAGATACGCCGGATGCCAGGTGGGCATCACGCGCCAACCGGCCGGACTCTTCATGAAACGGCCCCGAAGGCTCGCAATTCCGCGATTCGTCGCCAGCAGCGTGCGCGCCGCGGGCGCCCCCATCGCGAGCACGATCTCGGGACGAACGAGGCGTAGTTGTTCGTCGAGATACCCGCGACACGCGCCGACCTCGTCGAGCATCGGATCGCGATTCGCGGGAGGGCGGCACTTCAGCACGTTGGCGATGTAGACGTCGTCACCCTGTCGCGACAAGCCGATCGCCGCGAGCATGCGATCGAGCAGTTGACCGGCGCGACCGACGAACGGTTCGCCCGCGGCGTCCTCGTCGGCGCCGGGGGCCTCGCCGACGACGAACAGCCGGGCGCGCGGCGAGCCGACGCCGAACACCGATCGGTTGCGGGTCGCGCCCAGTCGGCACCGCCGACAGGCGTCGACATCCTGCGCCAGGTGGGCGAGACGCGCGGCGCACTCGGCCAGGGGGAGTCGCTCGGCGGACTCGGACGGAACGCTCGCCGCTCGCGGAACGGAGGGAGGGAGGGTTGTCGTCGGGGGACCGGAACGTGGCCGGGGAACGGGCGGGACGAGGAGCGTGGCGGGGCCGTCGGCGACCAACCATCCACCCAGGTTGTCGCGAACCCACGCGACGAGCGCGGCCGCCTCCCCGAAGGGATCCGTCGGTCCCGCAGCGCGGGGCGATGCCACCGGGAGGGGCGTCCCCGCGGGTTCGATGGAGGTCATGCGGGGATCGTACGGTCGCGGGGAGACCGTTCCGTGACCGACCAAGTCGGTCGTCGGGTCCACGGAGGGTCGGATCACGGATTCTCATCGGACCGGGCGAGGCTCGTGACGAGGGCGTGACACGGACGCCGTACCCCTATCCCTCGCCGAGCCTCTCGAGAGAGGTCGTCGGTCGGCGCGCACGACGGTGGGAGGGCTCGGGAGGAGCCGCGCAATCCGTCGCGCATGCCCCGATGCGGCAAGACAGGGAGTCCGTGCCCGCGGCGACCGGGCCGGAATCGCGTTCGTTCGACCGCGCCACGTCGTGCACGACGTGCGAAGTCGGATGCCGCGGTGATGCGTCGCACCAACCGAAAGGTGGCACCCGGGATGAAGCCGAGCGCTCTCGTTCTCACGTTCCTGACCGGCGCGTTTGCCGTGTCCGCCGCGGGCGTCGTCGCCGTGACGAATGCGCACGCAGGCGACGAGTCGTACGCGAACGTCCTTGTCACGCCCGCTCCGGCGAAGACGCTGCTCGAGCAGAAGCCGCCGGCCCCGGTGCTTCCCGAACTCGGCGATCTTCCGCCGAGCGGTGAGATCGCCATCGCCGAGACGGCCGCCGCGACGCGCACGATCGTGCCCGCGCCCGCCGTCGCCTCCCCCACGGTCGCCTCTCCCGCGGTCTCCTCGCCGGTCGTCCGGGACTATCCCGCGCCGGCGCCGGGTTCGTTCGTCTCGCCGGTCGCCCCGCGCGTCGCCGCGCCGGTCCGCGCGCCGGTGGCCGAGGGCGTCGCGCTGCCCAGCGGCTGGGAGTCCCACCGCGAGGGTCAGGTCGTCTGGTCCAGCGAGTGGGGCACCGCCATGGGTGCCGCCGCGCCGGCCAACGTGCGCCGCGCCCCCGCTGCCGTCCTGCCGCGGATGCCGTCCGCGGCGGCGCCCGCACCGGGCCTGCCCTTCCCCGAAGACACGTCGGCGCCGTCCGCCGAGGCGCCGTCCTCCGGCGAGGCCCCGGCGGGCGTCGATCGCTCGACCGTCCAGGCGGCCCGGCGCGCCGAACTGGTGCGCTCCTACCTCCAGGGCGCGCGCGACGCGTTGCGCGTCGCCGACGTCGATGGCGCGAAGGATCTCCTGACGAAGGCTCTCGATCTCGATCCGACGAACGCCGAAGCCCGCTCCCTGTGGCAGTCGGTGTCGCTCGATCGGGCGAGCACGTCGGGCGCCTACGCCGGTTCGCGCGGTGAACTGGCCACCGTCCAGCGTGAGCGCGCTGCCACGGAGGTCCGCAACCACCTCCGCCGCGGCCAGCAGAACGAGGCCGCCGAGCGCTTCGAGGACGCGGTCCGCGACTACAACAAGGCGCTCTCGATCATCTCCTGGTACGACCAGACGGCGGATTTCGGCACCTCCGCGGAAAACATCCGCGACCTGATCGACGCCGCCCAGTCGCGGTCCCGTGTCGCCGAGCGGCGCGCCCGTCAGGATGCGATCCGTCGCGCCCAGGAAGAGCGCGAGGGCGAATTGGTTCAGGCCCGCGAGCAGCGTCTCGGACGCATCCGCTCGTGGTTCGAGGGTGCGCACCGCGCGTTCCGCCGCGGCGAGTACGCGCTGGCGCGCGAGTTCGCCCGCCAGATCCTTCGAGCCGATCCGAACAACCGCGACGCGGAGCGCATCATCGAGATGAGCCACGACGCGGAGCACATCGACAACGAGTGCAACTTCCGCGATGAGTTCGCTCACCAGTGGAAGTCGATCATGGCCGACCTCGAGGAGTCGGCGCTGCCGCAGATCGACGTCGTCGTGTTCCCCGAGAACTGGCTCGAGGACATCGCGCAGCGTCAGCCGCGCTCGGTCGGCGAGCCGATGGAAGCCGGAGAGACGGCGGACTCGGTCGCGCTGATGAGTGTCCTGGAGAAGTCCCGCGTTCAGGGGCTGACCTGGGAAGAGGCGAACCTCAATACGATCGTCGGCTACCTGCGGACGATCACCGGCCTCAACTTCCACGTCTCCTCGAAGGCCTACGAGGAGAAGGGCGAAGAGGTCTCCGTCAATCTGAACGTCAGCGACGTCAACGTCGCGACGATCCTCGACCTCGTCACGCAGCCCTACGACCTCACCTGGCCGCCCAGCGGCGGGATCATCGAGATCCTGACCAAGGACGAGGTCAAGGGCACCATGGTCGTCGATTACTTCGACGTTCGCGACCTCACGGTGCAGATCCGCGACTTCCTGACGGAGGACCTGAACCTCGTCCCGTCGAACTTCACGCCACCGGAGCCGCCGGACCTTCCGGACCCGGAGCCGATCTACTCCGCCGAGCAGATGGTCGAGTTGATCCAGGGCACGATCGGCACGGAGGAGACCTGGGCCGAGAGCGCGCCGGAAGTCCGCAACAACATCATCATCATCCGCAACACCCCCGAGATCATCGCGCAGGTCCATGAGCTGCTGCGTCAGCTCCGGGCGAGCACCGGCATCCTCGTCAACCTCGAGGTCCGTTTCCTGTCGGCCGAGGACAACTTCCTCCGCGACGTGGGCGTGGACACGCGCGGTCTCGGCGAGGGCGTCGCGCCGGTCGAGACGCAGGGTCAGGGTCCGCCGGAGGTGATGGACGACGTGTTCTTCGGCACGTCCGCGTTCGGCAACCCCGAGCCGAGCTCGGTCGGTTCGTCGAACGATGCCGGCGTCTTCTACAACGACGGCGGCGACGGCGCCTACTCGGCCCGCGTCGAGAACCTGTTCGACGTGTCCGAGCGCACCTTCGGCAACCCCGAGGTGCTGACCAACAGCGGCGGTCTGTCCTTCCAGCACACCTGGCTCGACGACACGGCCGTCGAGGTCATCCTCCGCGCCGTCGAGAAGACGCAGCGCGTGCAGGAGATCACCGCGCCGCGGATCACGGTCTACAACGCCCAGCGCGCGAACGTCTCCGTGTTGAACCAGGTCTCGTACGTCGCCGACTACGAGGTCGAGATCGCGCAGGCCTCGAACATCGCGGATCCGGTCGTCCAGACGATCCAGGAAGGCGTCGTCCTCGACGTGCGTCCGATCGTGAGCTCGGACTTCCGCTTCGTGACGCTCGAACTGCGTCCGACCGTCGCCGAGGTGCTGCGGCCGATCCCGACGATCACCACGAACCTCGCGTCCGGTCCGTTCGCCAGCGCGCCGGTCACCCTCCAGGTGCCGGAGCTTCGCATCCAGCGCGTCCGCACCACGGTGATGATGCCCGACGGCGCGACGCTGCTCCTCGGCGGGATGAAGTTCTACGAGAAGGACGTGCGTGAGAGCGGCGTGCCCCTTCTCTCGAAGATCCCCGTCCTTAGCTTCCTCGTCACGCGCAAGGGGAACTTCGTCAACCGCCGCAACCTGCTGATCCTCGTCACGGTCAAGATCGTCTCCCTCGAAGAACTCGAGCCGAAGGACAACCTGGTCCTGCCGCCCGAGCCCGAGCGCACGTTCCGGCCGATCCGTGAGATCACGCCGGACTGCGGTCCCTGCCTGGACGGCTCGTGCTCGGTTCCGTCGGCCGCGACCTGCGCGAAGCCGCAGCCCTGCTCGACCTGCAGCACCTGCCGCGCACGCTGACGGCCCCTCGCCCCCACCGGCGATCGACGGCGACCCCGGCGCACACGCGCCGGGGTCGCTTCGTTTCCGGCGTCGCCGCCGGGCGACCGTCGAACGCGGCCGACCGGGTGGGAGCCTCGGGTTGACCCCCGGGGAGCGAATCCGTACACTCCGCCCCATCGCGAGGCCGACTGTCGGCGGCGCGACGCCCGCCCGCAGCGGGGCCGCTCATCCCGCTCGGGAGTTCCGCTCGCGCCGGATCCCGTCCGCCGGTGCGCGGTTCGCTGCGTGCGGACCGCTCCTCGCGTTTCCTCGTCCGACCCCGAAGAGGATCTCCATGCGCCAGCGTCCCCATGCCGCGAGGCGGCTCCCGCTCCTTTCCCGCGTTCTGCTCGCCGCGTTGCTCGCGTCGTCGTTCACCTCGCCGGCTCGTGCCGCCGAGGACGACTTCGACTTCGCCCAGACTCTCGCGGCGATCGGCCAGAGCACGCGCGACCGGGCCTATTTCGCCTACGCCCGCCGCGTGCTCGACGCGATGCTCGCCGATCCGGCCGCATCCGCCGAGATGAAGGATCTGGCGAACTACGGCATCGCCCGTCTCGCCAGCGACGAGGCACGCGGCGCCCTGATGCGTTCCGACGTTCCGTTCAAGACGGTCGTGGACCTCTACGAGAAGGCATGCAGCGCGCTCGAGGCGTTCGTGGCGAAGTATCCGAATCACGCCCGCGCCGACGAGGCGCGTCTCGCGGTCGGTTCGACCCGCCTCGGCTTCGCGCAGTTCGTCCGCGACGGGCTGATGTCCGACGGGGAGGAGATGCAGAAGCGCGGCACCTCCGCCGCCGAGGTGCAGTCGGCGGCTCGTTCCTTCGTCGACGAAGCGACCAAGCACTTCGACCGACTTCGCAAGGGGTACGACGGCCCCAAGGCGACCGACACCCAGTTGATGGCGCACTACCACTGGGTCGTGTGCCAGCACTACCGCGCTCTCGTCGAGCAGCCGTGCTCGTCCTCCGCGATGCACCTCCTTCGTGCGGCGGCCAAGCACTTGGAGGACTTCGCGTTCGAGTACGAGGGCACCCTGATCTCCATGTACGCACAGGACATGGCGGGGCTGACGTTCGCGGAGATCGCGCGCTGCGCGACGGACCAGGAGGAGCGCACGAAGTCGTATCAGGCGGCGCTCGCCTGGTTCGAGCCCTGCATGGAGACGCCGAACGAGTCTCCCGAGCACCTGGAGTTGATCGCGCGCGGCTACTACCACTACGCGAGGACCTGCAACGAGATCGGCGAGATCGGTTCGAACAACTACCACCGCATCGGCATCTCGGCCGTGTCCCAGATGCTGACCAAGGTTCCCGACGCCTCGCGCACGGACAACGGCATTCGCGCGTGGATCGAACTCGGCCGGATGCACGCCGCGCGGCAGAGCAGCAACGACGCGATCTCCGTCCTCGACCAGGCCGCCACCTTCGCTGCCGCGGCGGGTCAGCCCGCGCTCGAGTACCTCGCAAACCGTGAGATCGCGAAGATCCTCGACGGCGCGACCGGGCCCCTCCGCGTCGGCGCGGAGATCATGATCCGCACCGGCAACGCGCGCATGTCCGAAGAGCGCTGGGCCGAGGCCGTGACGATGTTCCAGCAGGCCGTCGCGGGCGTCGCCCGCGCGCCGGAGAACGCCGCGAAGCTGACCGACCTGTGGCGGCGGATCTCGCACTGCTACACGCAGATGGGCGACGACCTCGGCTCCCTGTTCGCCCTCGACGCGATCCACGAGCTCTGGCAGGACGGCATCATCCCCCGCTCGGGGCAACCGACCGATCCCAACCTCATCGAGTACGGCAACACGCGACTCGGCGCGGCGAACCGCTGGCGGTCGCTGGCCGAATCGACGAAGTCGAGTGTTCTCGAAGCCCGCTTCCGCGCGATGCGCAACAGCTTCCCGAAGGACTACGTCGGGCACCCGCAGGAACAGGCGGGCATCTGGAACGAGGCCGCGGAGACCCTCTCGGCCGCCCAGAAGGCGACCGGGGCCGAGCGCACCCGCCATCTGAAGCGGGCGGAGGAGTTGCTGCGGCAGGTCACGAAGGACGCGACGAACCAACGCCAGGACGCCGCGTGGGCGGTGCTGGCTCGAATCCGTAACCTGCAGGAGGACCCGACCGGCGCACTGAAGGTCAGGGACGAGGCGGTCGCCGCGTGGGAGACCCCCGAGGCGAAGGAACTCGCCGAGGCCCATGACACCGTGCGGGCACGGCGGCACGCTGCACGCGGCGAACTCCTGTACTGGGTTGCTTCGACGTTGATCGATGCCAAGCGCTGGAATGAGGTGCTTCAGGTCCTCGACGGCTACCACGGGACCTTCAGCTCTTGGCGGTCGGCCCGTCCCGACACGAACGACTTCATCTTCTACTCGGGCACGCTGGCGTTCGTCGTCGAGTCGCATCTCGGATTGAACGACGTCGCGAGTGCGGTCGAGTCGTTCCAGACCCTGCTGCGCGTCGCGCCCAACTCGGCCCGGCTGCCGATCATCACGCAGAAGCTCGCCGGCCACTACAACCAGGAGGCCCGCAGCATCGAGGAAAAGATGCGCGCCCTGATGGTCGAAGCCGGCGAGTTGAAGCGCAAGATGACCGAGGCGAATCGCAACTTCCTGCTGAAGGTCGGGGCGAGGAACGCCGCCATCAACGCCAAGGAGACCTCCGAGCGGTACGTCACCAGCTACGACGAGATCGTCGCGGAGGGCAAGGATCCGTTGCGGGAAGGCGGGCGGTCGCGCGGCGACTACGACATGCACCAGCAGAAGATCAAGGACGCCGAGATCGACATCGCGCGCCTGAGCCAGGAGGTCACCGCGCTCCGCGACGAGATGGACGCGGTCGCGAAGCGCACCGACGAGAACACCGCGGAGTCGCGGGCCGTTCGGGGTGAGCTCTACACGCCGCGCGAAAAGGCCGCCGGTTTCTATTATGAACTCTGGCGCGCGCAGAAGGACAGTCCGAGCCCGGTACCGACCGAGAACCTGCGGCTCTTCGCGGATCTCTACCGCCGCGCGGCCCTGCTGCGACCCGACGTGGACGAGAACTGGCGTCGCGCCCGCGAGTTGTACGAGGACGTCTTGACGCGTGCCGACCTCAAACCGGAGATCCGCCAGGACGTGATGGGCGAACTCGGTGGCGTCTACTACCGTCTCGCGATAGCGACCACGGACCCCAAGCAACGCGCCAGCCTGGTGGAACTCGCCCGAGAGCGACTTCAGGCGTCGATGGCGTCCCATCCGGCGAACAACCCGCTGCTCGTTTCGATGCTGAAGGGCCAACTCGTCGCCTACAACTGGGCCTCTCCGGACGGCGCCCACAAGGTCTGGGTGCTGCTGCCGGTCGTCGGCACCGTCGCCGACCTGAAGGAAGCCGTCCGCAAGATCGGCACCCCGGAAGGCGCACCCCAGGTGACCTACGCCCGGGACGCGGATCGCAACCGCCATGAGCAGGGGCTGAAGGCGTTCCAGCAGCACGTCCTCAACGTGTGGAAGGAGTCGGACCTGCGTTCGTTTTCGGCGAGCCTTCCGAAGGCGGCGGGCCTGAATCCGTTGTTCTGGGCGGAGGTCGCCGGAACCAGCCGCGACTTCCGTCTCGCGCTGGCTTGGGTGTTCGTCGAGTCCGGCGCCGCCGAGGACGCACCGAAGGCCGCGCAGCTGGCCGACAGCCTCACTCGCAGCGGGAGTCGCCTCGCCTTCACGGAGGAGGACGAGGACTGGTGGCTTTCGACGGTGCTCGGACTCCGAGCCCGCGTGCTCTACGCCGAGCGCGTCATGGCCGCCGAGCAGGCATCGGAGACCGCCAAGGCCCTGACCAACACCGCGTCGACCTACCTCGCGATGCTGGTCAACACGCGACCCCAACTGGGCGAGCCGGCACGCCCGGAGACGCTCGACGAACTCCTCGAGTTGCAGTCCCGGATCGACGCGTTGCGCAGTCGCGCCGGGATGTCGCGCCTCGATCTCCGCGTCGAGCGCCGGGATGTCGTGAGCGTGGGTGTCGGCGACGGCGCGGAGGCGCCCGCCGAGACGCCGCCGTCCGACGATTCCGCGAAGGAGGGGGAGTGACCATGCGGCGCCCCATCGAGGAGATGACCATGATTCGCGCGTGCTGGACGGTGCTGGTCGTTTGTTCCGTCGGATGGGTCGCCGCCGTCGCCCACGCCGACGAGATCCACGTGATCGACGAACAGAGTTGCGAGACGAAGATCCTGCCCGTCGCGGAGATCAGCAGCGAGACCTGGGCGGAGATCAAGTACCGCGTCCGGCCTCGTGGGCCCGAGCAGTCGGTGCCCGCGCGACTCGTCGTGGACATCGTGCGCACCGAGCCGGCACGCGAGATCCGCATCCTCGCCGGCGCGGACGCCGATCTCTCGCTCGGACGGTTCCGGGAGGCGCTCGCGGCCTACCAGAGCGTCGCTGGCGGCGGTCTGAAGATCGATGCCACGACCGGCGCCTCGACGTTCACGCCGTTCACCGACGCCGATCCGCCCGGCCGCCGGACGCGCGCGCCGTGGTTCTCGGAGTACGCGCACATCGGCTACGCAAGGGCGCTGTTCGCGCGGGCCGAGGCCGAGAAGGACGTCAAGCTCTACGAACAGGTGCTGATGGTCCTCGAGGACCGCCCGCTGCCCGACGGCGCCGACAAGCAGAAGCGCACCACGGGCGGATTCCTCAAGCGATTCGAAGGGGGCAACAGCCGCTGGTATCCGGAGGCGCTGAGGATGCACGCCCACGCCCTCCTGCGTGTCGGCGACGCCGACAAGGCCCGCGCCGCGTTCAAGGCGCTCGAGGACGAGTCGCAGAAGGTGCCGCTCGATCCGGTCTGGACCTTCGAGGGGATGCTGGGCGAAGGCCTGATCCTCGAGGCGGAGGGCAAGGACGCCGAGACGGCGTTCGACCGCGTGGCCAACACCATGGTGCTCCGTCTAGAGAGGGAGAAGGCTCCGTGCGCGCAGCGCACGTACGGCCGTCTCTACAGCGCCGCCCGCCACCGTGTGGCGCTCGCTCGGCTCCTTGCCGCCGAGAAGTCGGGCGGGAGCGGCGGCGCCTATTCGGCGCTCCGGCAGTACGTCGAGCAGGGGGAACCGGCCACGCTGATCGAGAAGTACGGCTCGAAGCTGTCCGAGCCGGCTCTCCAGGCCCTGCTCGCCGGCGCACGCGCCGCCGGGGTCCAGGCCGTCGCCCTGAACGGCAAGGGCCTCGCCTGGCTCGAAGAGAAGCGCTTCGAGGAGGCGGTCCTGGCGTTCAAGGAGGTGACCGTGAAGCATTTCGCGGACGCCGACCAGACGGCCCGGGCCCTCTACTACCTGGCCCGCGCCGCCGAGCAGGCCGCCGCCGCGGCCGACAAGCGCAACCAGGCCGCCGAGCGCGACCGCTACAAGGCGCAGCGGGACGAAGCCGTGCGGATCCTCAAGTCGCGCTATCGCGCCAGCCCCTGGGCCCAGAAGTAGCGGGCCGCTGCGTCCCCCATCCAAGCCGGGTCCGGCGTCGCGCGACGGCACCGGATCCGGACGTGGAGTCCTCGGCGCGCGGGAGGGGCGCCCGAACGACTCCCCACCACACCCCTCGACACCAGGACCTCGCCGAAAGCGCTGCCGGAACCGCCCGCTCCAGGGTGGTACGCATCACCCTCGGGCGGTACGCTGCCCGCTTCCCCAACCCGTTCCCGGCGCCTTGCGGAAAAGGTCCCGCCCAGCCTCGGAGTGCATCCACGCCATGTCCAAGATCCGCTTCCTCGTCGTCTGCGGCCTTCTGACGCTGGTCGCCGTCGCCGTCGCCCCCGACGCGCACGCTGCGTCCAAGAGTTTCATCGAGGCGATCCTCACCGACGGCGGTGTGATCGGCTGGGTGATCATCCTCTTGTCCGTCGTGATGCTTGCGATGGGCATCGACTACATGGTCAACCTCAAGCACGAGAAGATCTGCCCGCCGGAGTTGATCGACGAGGTCGAGGCGCTGCTCGAGGAGGGCGACTACCAGGAGGCGCTCGAACTCTGCGAGTCCGAGCCGAATTTCGTCACGCGCAGCCTGGCCTCCGGACTTCCGCGGATCAACGACGGCTACTCGACGATCAAGGAGAGCGTCGAGAACACGGCCGGCGCCGAGGCGGTGAAACTCCAGCAGAAGGTCGGCTGGATGCTGTTCCTGTCCAACGTGGCGCCGATGTTGGGCCTGTTCGGTACGGTCGAAGGCATGATCCGGTCGTTCAACGTGATCGTGGAGAAGGGCGCGAACCTGTCCCCGGCGGATCTCGCCGGCGGCATCTCGGCCGCCCTCGTGACGACATTCCTCGGCCTGCTCGTCGCGATGCCCGCGACGTTCATCTACCAGTACTATCGGAACAAGGTCACCCGGATCGCGATCCACTTCGGCAACGTGCTCGAGGAGATGATCGAGCGCTTCCGCGGCAAGTAGGCCTGCGCCCAGGGTCCCGAAAGGCGCCCGCCGCCGCGTCCGGCGCGGATCGAGAATCCGCGCTGGCGTCCCCCTCCGCCGGAGAGTAGACTCCCGGCGGTGCGGGTCCCGTTCTCCTGCCCCGCCTGACGACCCGGACGCCCCGACCCGAACCCAACCGCGGCCGTCCGACCCGCCAGCCGACGTGCGATTCAGCGACTCGAGAATCCCACCCAAGTCCGACCCAGGGGTGTACCCATGGCAAGAAAGCTCGAACCGACCGAAGACGTCAAGTTGAACATGACGCCCATGATCGACATGACCTTCCTCTTGGTCATCTTCTTCGTCTTGACGGTCGACCTCACGCGGAAGGAGTTCCTCCCCGTCCAGTTGCCGTTCGCGACGAAGGGCGAGGAGAACAAGGAGCGAGAGACCGTCCACAAGCGCTTCATCATCAACCTGAACGCGAACGGTGTCGCCACGATCAAGGGCCGGGAGTTCCCCCTCGCGAACGAGGATCCGCTCCAGCAGGCCAAGTCGATGAAGGACATGACGCAGATGCTCGTCGACTTCCTCGCCGAGCGCCGCAAGCAGGGCGAGGAGATCTACGAACCGGACGGCGCGTGCCGCGTTCCGGTCCTCCTCCACGCGGACCGCGGCGCTCACTGGAAGTACATCCAGTGGATCATGCGCGTCGTGGTCGATCAGAAGATCAAGATCTACAAGATCCAGTTCAGCGTGAAGCGCCCGCCCGGCATGAGCGAGACGGACGATGCGCCGACCGGAGGTGCGTGATGGCGGTCCAACTCCCCAGCGGCGAAGACACCGAAATGAACATGACGCCGATGATCGACATCGTGTTCCAGCTGATCATCTTCTTCATGCTCCAGCTCAAGTTCAAGGAGATCGATCGCCAGATCGACAGCAACCTGCCCAAGGACGCCGGGCCGGCGGCCACGCCGGCCGAGAACAAGGAGTTCCAGAAGGTCAAGGTGAAGGTGTTCCGCCGCAACCTCCAGCAGGATGCGTCCCAGCACTACACCTACATCAAGATCGACAACTCCCACGAGTTCGGACTTCCGATGGGCTGGAAGAGCATCGTCGACAACGCCCCCGAGGACGTCGCCAAGTACACGGCGACGATGGACCAGATCCAGGCCGTGATCCGGTCCAAGTTCCACGCCTTCCCGGACCGTTCGACGGTCAAGGGAGAGATCACGGCTCCTCCCCCGTCGGGCGGCTTCGTCCCCCACGGTGACGTGATGCGCATTCTCGACATGTTCATCACGCTGCAGTTCCCGGAGGTGATCTTCGAGGGCGCGCAGAACCCGCTGCCGGAGGCCGAGGTCAAAGCCCGACTCGGCGGCTGAAGGCGAGTGGCTTGCCGACTCCGGTCGGCGGGTCGGTTCATGACGAGGCCGCGCCGCAAGGCGCGGCCTCGCTTCGTTTCGGGGGTAGCGTGGCGAGGCGCGCGCGCCGGTCGCGAATCGGCCACCGGCGAGGAACCGATGCATGAGCGCACGACGCCGACGGACCCATGTCGTGACCCTCGTCGCCGCGGCGGCCGCGTTGGCCGCGGCGCTCGCTTGGTTCGCGAGCGCGGACCGCGCTCCGACGGCCGAACGTGGCGCGCGCACGATCGTCCTCATCACCCCGGACACCCTGAACCGCCGGCAGGTCGGCGTGTACGGTCCCCCGGACGTCCCTTCCGGAACGCCCCGCCTGGACGCGCTGGCGGCGGCCTCGCTTCGATTCGTCGATGCGAGAACCGGTGTCCCCATGACGCTCCCCGCCCACACCTCGATGCTGTCGGGCGTCCCGCCGACCGTGCACGGGGTGCGGACGAACGCCGCGGCGCCGCTGCCCCCCGCCGGGCATCGCCCCCACCCCCTGCTCGCCGAACGCCTGTCCGAGAACGGATGGCGGTGCGGGGCGTTCGTCGGTGCGGCCGTGCTGCACCGCACGTACGGACTCGACTCCGGCTTCGAGCATTACGACGACGACGGTCTCGACGACCTCTCCGGTCTCCACGTCCGTGAGCGCGCCGGCGAGACGACCGTCGATCGCGCGCTGGCATGGCTCGGACGTCTCGACCGCGACGAACGCGCGTTCGTCTGGGTCCATCTGTTCGAACCCCACGCGCCGTACGCCGAGGACGGCACCTACGCGGGCGGCGTCCGTCACCTCGACGCGATCGTCGGCCGCCTTCTCGACGGGCTCACGGCCGGCGCGCGGGGCGACGCGATCGTGATGCTCGTCGCCGATCACGGGGAGTCGCTCGGTGAGCACGGCGAGGCGACGCACGGGGTGCTGCTCTCCGATGCGGTCCTCGACGTGCCGTTCCTCCTGCATGCACCGGACGTCGCGCCGGATACCGACTCCCGACCGGCCCGGGTCGAGGACGTTGCGCCGACCCTCGCGCGACTGGCCGGCTGCCCTTGGCCGGAACCCGCGTCACCGTTCCACGGGCACGACCTCCTCGGCGGTTCCTCGCTGCCGCCGGATCGACACGTCGCCGAGTCGCTGTACGCCAACCAGTTGCACGGATGGGCCCAACTCGTCGGTGCGCGCGACGCGACGCGGTCCCTCGTCGATCTCGGCGAAGGTCGTTGGATCGAGGCACCCGCCGGTGCGCCGTTCGGACACGCCGCGGGCGACGATACGACCCGACGCCTGGCCGAAACGATTGCCGCGTATCGGAGGATCGAGCGCGTCGCTCCTTCCGCCGCCGGCGACGCCCCCACCCACTACGGGGGGAGCGGAGGACGCGCCACCTTCCTGGACGCCGCGGACAACGCCCGCCTTCCGAGTCCGTTCGAACGGATCGACACGCACGCACGTCTCGATGCGGTGCGTGCCGCCCTGGCCGCGACATCCATCCCCCTTCGCGCCCTGCGTGCCGCCGCCGACGAGTTGGCGCGCCTGGCCGCGGCCGATCCGCGAAACCCGGAGATCGCATTCGTCCGGGCGCGCGCCCTCGCGGCGCTCGCCGGGTCCGAGGGAGAGAACGTCGGGGGGCTCACCGCCGCACGGGACGCGGCGCTCGACGCCATCCGACTGGGCCGGCGCGGCGCCCCGGCCGCCCTCGTGGCGATCGACGCCGAGGCCCGTCGCGCCCGGGCGGTGGACGGCCCGGTGGCCGGGGCGCGCGCCGGTGTGGATCTGCTCGATCGACTCCACGCCGACTTCGGCGAGACGGACTGCCGTCTCCTCCTGCTCCGGGTCCGCCTCCTGGCGGAGATTCCAGGACCCTCGGCCGCCCGGGAGAGGGAGGCCACCTGCCGGGAGGCACGCCGACGCTGCGGCCCGCCGGCCCACCGGTTGATCGAGTCGATCTGCGGCGGGGTGGATCGATGACCGAGCCGCGATGAGGGCGATGCCGGGAGCGCGGAATTCCGCGGATCCGGCGCGCCCGATGACAGGACCGTGACGACGTTCGGGTGTCCTTGTCTCTCGCAGGGAGAGGGACCGTGCCAGGAGAGCACGGGCCCGCAGCAGCAAGGCCGCCCCGACGGGAGGCCGACGTACCAACGAGGCCGTCCGTTCGGACGGCTGACAGAGGCAGGAGGGCGTGCCGGACGATCCGTCCGGCCGGCCCGAGAGAGGAGCGAGTCGTCCATGAAGCGCATGCAGGGCCTTCTTGGAATCGCGGCGTTCGTCGTGCTCACGCTGACGGCGTGTCAGGGCGGACTGAACGCACCGAATGCGGGGCTGAGCGGTTCGGCGTCCGACGATCTGCCGCCCGCTGGCGCGTTTCCGATGTCGGACGATGCGATCGCGGTGCCCGCCCACGTCGCCGCGACGATCGCGCATCCGGTGATCGCGGCCGGACGTGACGCGTGGGCGCTCGCGCAGCCGGACGAAGACGAGCCGATCGAAGACGAGCCGATCATGGACGAACCCGCCGGCGAAGAGATCGTCGTCGAGGACGCGCCGCCCGCCGATGCGCCGGCTGCCGAACCGACCGCGCCGGCGCCGTTCGAACTGCGCGAGGCCGTGGTCGCCGAACGCCGACGCTTCCTCGTCGGCCAGAAGGTCGATACCGCGCGTGACCAGATGCGTGCGGGCGACTTCGCGGCGGCGCAGGACACCCTGAACGAGGTGCTCGATCTCGATCCCACGAACAGCGATGCACGCCAGATGCTTCGGGAGGTGCAGGCGGCGCTCGGACACCGCGGCGCGAGCGCGGGCACCTACGCCGACGAGCGCGCCCTGCTCACGAAGTTGCGCGTCGACGAACAGCGCACGAAGGCCGCGCAGTTGACGAGCCAGGGCCGCATCCACCTCGACAACGATCGCTTCGACAGCGCGATCGAGGCGTTCGAAGACGCGCTCTTCATCATCAACACGTCGCCGTACGAGATCGACTGGGGCAACATCCGCAAGGAGGCCGAGGACGGCCTTCGGCAGTCGCGCACCCTGAAGGCCGATGCCGCACGCAACCGCCATCGTTCGGCGGTCGAGTCCGGCCTCGATCAGCTCGCTCGCGAAGAGGAGCAGCGACTCCTTCAGGAGATGGAGCGCCTCGCCAAGTGGATGGGCGCCGCGATCGAGGCCTTCGAGCGCAACCAGTTCGATCTGGCATCGAGTTACGCCGAGCAGATCCTCGACGTCCAGCCCGACAACACGAAGGCTCGCGAGCTCCTGTTGGCGGCGCGCCGCGCGAAGCACGACAAGCGTCAGGTGACGTTCCTCCGCGACGAGAAGATCAAGTTCCGCGAGTGGTACGACGACATCCAGCGGACCCGCATCGCCCAGGACAAGGCGCTCGCCTGGCCGAGCCAGTCGTTCTGGGAGAGCATCCGCAAGCTCCGCGCGGCGGCCCGTCCGTCGTTCGGCCACGTGGAGACCGACCCCGAGGCGGCCGCCCTCCTTCAGAGCGTCGAGAGCAAGACGGTCAGCGTGAACTTCCAGGAGCAGGAGTTCCCCCAGGTCATCAAGACGCTGCAGATCCAGACCGGCTTCAACTTCGCCATCGACGGCCGCGTCCAGTCCGAGTTGAACGATCGCGTCGTGAGCAACCTGGTCTTGAACGACGCGCAGCTCAGCACGGTGCTGAACATGCTCCAGGCGCAGGGCGGTGACGACGGCTTCGTCTGGACGACGAAGGGCAACGTCATCCTCTTCACGAAGAAGGAGTTCCTGCCCAAGAACCTCCTGACCGAGATTCACAACATCGCCGATCTCACGGCGCCGATGACGAACTTCATCCCGCCGACGATCCGCCTGGTCAGCCCCGATGACGTGTCCGACGAAGAGTCCCCGCTGTTCGGCGCCGAGGAGGAGGAGCAGATCCGCCCCTACGGCACCGGTGAGGAACTCATCGAACTGATCCGCAACGCGGTCGCACCGAAGTTCTGGGAAGAAGGCGGCGGCGAGATCAACGCCTACGGCGACAAGTCGATCGTCGTCAAGGCGACGGCCGACGTGCAGGGACAGGTCTCGCGCTTCCTCGACCAACTCCGCGGCTTCGCGGGCGTCGTCGTCAAGGTCGAGTCCCGTTTCCTCGAGGTCAGCGAGAACTTCCTGCGGGACGTCGGCGTAGACTTCCGCGGTCTGGGCGGACGGACCCCCGGCACCTTGGTCAACCTCGACGACGTGACGAACGGCCTCGAGGACAACGCCTCGGCAGGCTTCGACAACGGCGGCACCGGCAATCAGACGGGTGCCGCGCTGTCTCCGTCGGCCGGCGCGTACTTCAACGACGGCCTCGACGGCGACTTCCGCGCGCGTACCGAGAACATGTTCGACAACCCGCTCGGTACGGTGCTTTCGGCCGCCGGCGGCGCGAGTCTGACCCTCGGCTACCTCGACGACACGCAGGTCAGCATGATCGTCCGCGCCACCGAGAAGACGTTGAACGCCCGTACCCTCACGGCTCCGATCGTGACCGTGTACAACACGCAGCGCGCAAACCTGACGATGGTGAATCAGGTGTCGTACATCCACGACTTCGACGTCGAGGTCGCGCAGACGTCGTTCATCGCGGACCCGATCGTCGGTATCGTGCAGGACGGCCTCACGCTCGACGTGCGCCCGACGGTCAGCAACGACCGCCGGTACATCACCCTCGAGTTGCAGCCGACCGTCGCACGACTGCGCCGTCCGATCGGCACGTTCACGACGTTCCTCGGTTCGTCGTTCGCGCCGGTCACGATCGGTCTGCCCGAGCTCCGCCTGCAGCAGGCGCGCACGACGGTCCGCATCCCCGATCAGGGCCACATCCTGATCGCCGGTCTGAAGGAGATTCGCACCGTGGACCAGAGCAGCGAGACGCCGTTCCTCGGCAAGCTGCCGGTGCTTTCCTTCCTCTTCAGCCGCAAGGGCCGCAGCGACGAGGTCAGCCACCTGATGATCATCGTTCGCGCCGAGATCATCGACCTGCGTGAGCAGGAGGAGAAGCTGATGGGCGCGCGCTAGCGCGCGAACCCGTCGCGGGCCCCCCATCGGGGCCCGCCATCGCTCCCCGGATCGAACGGGCGCGGCACCTCGGTGCCGCGCCCGTCTTCGTTTGGGGATCGACCGGCCATGCCGTACGGCCGTGCGTTCGAGCGGTCGGTCCCCCCCGGAGCGCGCACCCGGGGTCGCTTGCCTTCCCCCCACCCTCTGGCGGGGACGTCAGATGTCGAGGCCGTACACCCGGCGCAGGATCGGCACGAGCTCACGCAGGTCGCTCATCGCGTGATCCGCTCGCACGTCGGCATCGCTCTGGCCGTACTTGCCGGAAGCGCCGGTGTAGAGCGCGGTGCGGAGTCCCGCGGCCGCGGCCGGCGCGATGTCGTGCGCCGGCCGATCGCCGACGTACAGCGCCCGCGACGTCTCCACGCCGACCGCACGGCAGGCTTTCTGAAAGAGCTTCGGGTTCGGCTTGCTGACCCCCATCTGATCGGTGAAGAACACCGCGGTCGGATCGAAGTACTGGATGGCGTCGAGGCGGATCAGTTTCTCGGCCTGCTTGACGCTCAATCCTGCCGAGACGATGCCCATCCGCACCCGCGCGCTGTACAGCCGAAGCAGGACGCTCTGCACGTCCGGCAGCATCTCGAGGCCATCCCGCTTGGTGTTGTGGTACGCGACCACCCCGGCCGCGACGATCACGGCCGGATTGCGGTGCGGACGGCGTTCCGGTCCGAGGCGGTCGAGGAGGCGATCGAGGTGGTTGCCGTAGTTGCTCGAGAATTCCGTGACGACCTCGCCGAGTTCCGCCACCCCTTCCTCCTCGCTGACGAGGAGGCCGTGCTCGATCATCGCGCGGATCGCCGCGCGTCGAGCGCGCTCGGCGAAGACCGTGGTGCTGTACAGCGTGTCGTCCACATCGAAGAGGACGATGTCCAGTGCCGGTCCGTCCGGGGTGAGGGGCGGCATGGCGTCGACTCCCGCCGGCATCGCCGGCGTTCGGAAAGTACCCGAGGCAGCGCCCCGTGCCCCCGATCGAAGCGCCGCGCTAGCGTCGAATCGCCACGGCGGCGATCTCCACGCGGGCGTCTCGGGGCAGCCGGGCGACCTGGACGGTGACGCGCGCCGGCGGGGAATCGCCGACGTGCCTCCCGTACACCTCGTTGACCCGGGCGAAGTCCGCGAGGTCGACGAGATAGATCTCACAGCGCAGAACGAGCCCGAGGTGCGATCCGGCCGCCTCCAGGACCGCGCGCAGGTTGCGCATCACCTGCTCGGTCTCGTGCCCGACATCGCCCCCGCCGACGAGCTCGCCGCGGGCCGGATCGAGGGCGATCTGGCCCGCCGTGAACACGAGGTCGCGCCACGCGATCGCCTGGCGGTACGGGCCGATCGCCGCGGGAGCACGGTCCGTGTGGATGGGTTCGAGAGCGTCGTCCATCGCGAGGCGCCTCCCGTCAGCGCCGACCTTTCGGATCGAGGGCGTCGCGCAGGCCGTCGCCGAGGAAGTTCAGGCTGAACAGCGTGACGGCGAGGAAGAACGCCGGGAAGAAGATCAACCACCACTGGCTCTGGATCGGGTTGACGGCCTGGACGCCCTCCGAGACGAGCGCGCCCCACGACAGGTCGAGCCCGAGACCGAGGAACGAGAGGAACGCCTCGAGGATGATCACCGCGGGCACGGTCAGCGTCGCGTAGACGATCACGACGCCGAGCACGTTGGGAAGGATGTGGCGCAGCACGATCCGCGACGGCGAGACGCCGATCGCCCGCGCGGCATCGACGAACTCCCGGTTGCGCAGGGAGAGGACCTGACCGCGGACGATGCGCGCCATCGTGAGCCACTGCACCATCCCGAGCGCCGCGAAGATCGACACCGGGTCGCCCCGCGCCTGTTCGCCGGCGACGACCAGGACGAGGATCACGAGGAACATGTACGGGATCGCGTACAGGATGTCCACGAAGGCCATCGTGATCTCGTCGACGCGTCCGCCGACGTAGCCGGTGATCGCGCCGACGGTGGTGCCAATGACGACCGAGACGAACGACGCGACGAGGCCGACGAGCAGCGACATCGCCCCGCCGGAGAGGACGCGCGCGAGGTAGTCCCGACCCAGCGCGTCCGTTCCGAACAGGCCGACGTCCTGGTCCGAGAGCGGCGCGCGATGCACGCGGTCGAGATGGTTCGTCGTCGGATCCAGCCCGAGCAGCGGCGGCAGGAGGACGCAGGCGAGCGTCATCACGACGAGTGCGATCCCGCCGACGATCGCCATGCGATTTCGGCGCAGGCGCCGCCAGGCGTCGCTCCACAGACTGCGTCCGGCGGTCACCGTTTGCGGCGACATCGTCGAGTTCATGCCGCCTCCGTGCGGGTCCGCGGGTCGAGCCAGGAGTACGCCAGGTCCACGATCATGTTGAAGAGCGTGATCACGGTGAAATAGAGGAGCGCGGTGCCGAGGACGAGGCTGTAGTCGCGATTGATCGCGCCCTTGACGAAGAACTGCCCGATGCCGGGGATCCCGAACAGGCGTTCCACGACGAACGATCCGGTCATGATCCCCGCCGCGGCCGGCCCGAGGAACGAGACGACCGGGAGGATCGCTCCCTTCAGCGCGTGCTTCAGCACGACGACCTTCTCGGGAAGCCCCTTGGCGCGTGCCGTGCGGATGTAATCCTGCCGCATCACCTCGATCGTCCCCCCGCGTGCGAGTCGCGCGATGTAGGCGGCGTAGGGCAGGGCCAGGGTGATCGCCGGCAGGACGAGGTGGCCGAGCGACCCCCACCCACCCACGGGAAACCAGCCGAGATGAAGCGAGAACACGATCAGGAGCAGGGCGCCGATGACGAAGTTGGGAAGCGTGATGCCGATCAACGCGAGCCCCATGCTCGAATAGTCGGCGACCGAGTTCGGGCGCAGGCCCGCCCTCACCCCGAGGACGAGACCGATCGTCACGGCGAGCGTGAGCGCGAGAATCCCGAGGGCACCGCTGACCGGCATCGCGGGGACCAACAACTGGTTCACGGTGCGCCCCTCGCTCTTCGCGGAGAGGCCCAGCGAGCCGTCGACGACGAGGTCCTGCATGTAGCCCAGGAAGAATCGGTTGGGATCGTCGTAGACCTTGAACTTGCTGGCCTTGGCCTCGAGGACGTTGGTGGAGACCGTGCGTTCGCCCGCAAAGGGGCTTCCCGGCGCGGCGTACATCAGCAGCGTCGTCATGTAGACCAGGAAGACCATGCTCGGCACGACGAAGCAGAACTTGCGCTGCGCGAGGCGCGGTACACGCCACCATGAGAGAACGCCGATCAGCGCGCCGATCACTCCCGCCGCCGCCCACGCCGCCACCCCTTCGAAGCCCCATCGTGCTCCACAGGGGATCGCGTGACGGGCGATCAGCGCGACGAAGCCGCCCAGATACGCCGAACCGAGCACGCGCACGACGGACGGTGGGTACCAGGCCGTCGCCGCGATGAACGCGAGGCCGCCGACGATCGCGAGGCCCGTCTCCCAGCCCCCCGCGGCGACGGCCCAGGCGATGAGCGGCACGAGGATGACGAGCAGCGCGCCGATGCCGATGAGGCGCTTGTTCATCGGCCCTCCCTCATCGCTTGCGCGGACCGCCGGTGACCCGGATGCCGCGCAGCGGATGGATGTCTTGCAGATTCGGCACGCGGGAGCCGTCCGGTCGTTCGAGTTCCCCGTACCAGCCCTCGACCCACGGCTGGACGAGACTCTGCGTCACGTAGAAGTAGATGGGGATGATGGGGAATCCCTCACGGAACAGGAGTGCCTCAGCCTCCCGCAGGAGGTGCTTGCGAAGCGACTGCGCCGCGTCCCAACGCGCCTCGGCGTCGCCCGCAGCGCGGACGGCCGCGACGAGTTCGCGACCCCGTTCCGGTTCCAGGAGTTCGCCGATCCACTCGTCGATGCCGGCGAGCGCGCCGTACACGTCGCTGGCGTGACGGATCAGGCGGTCGTAGCGGGGATCGGACCAGCCGGTCTGGTTCTGTCCGCCATTGGTGACCCACATGTCGAGGAAGGTGTTCGGGTCGAGGTAGTCGCCGATCCAACCGGCGCGTGCCATGTCGTAGTCGCGCGCGAGGACGTCGGCCTGGTAGGTCTGCCACTCCTTGTTGAGCGGCTTGACGTCGAGCCCCAGGTGCCGTCGCAGCTGGTCGCTGACGGCCTCGGCGATCAACTTGTGCGACTCCATCGTGTTGTAGACCAGCCGCAGGGTGCCGATGCCGCGGCCGTTCGGATACCCGGCGGAGGCGAGTTCGGCTCGCGCCCGCTCGACGTCGAAGCCGAGATCGCTCTCCGGCGGGTCGTAACCCATGAGCCCGGGCGGGACGATCCTCAACGCCGGCTCCTGCCCGCCTCGCAGCACCTTGTCGACGATCGCCCGACGGTCGATCGCGAGCCCGATGGCACGCCGGACGCGCGGATCCTTCAGCGCCGGGTGCTCGCAGTTCAAGCGGTAGAAGTAGACCATCATGGCCGGCGCGGAGCGGAACTCGGGGCGGTCCCGGAAGACCGGAACGAGGTCCAGCGGCGGCCCCGGCGCCCAGTCGACCTCGGCGTTGAGGAAGCGGTTCATCGCGGCGGTCGACTCCTCGATCGGCAGCGCATCGATCGTCTCCAACGCGATGGCGTCGCGATTCCAGTAGGTCGGGCTCTTCTCCAGACGGATGCGCAGATTCACGTGCCAATCCGTCAGCACGTACGGCCCGTTGCCGACGATGTGCTGGGGAAGGAACCAGTCGTCGGGATGCTCGCGCACGACGTGCATCGGCACCGGAAACGACGAGTAGAAGGAGGTGAGTTCGAGGAAGTACGGCGTGGGCGCGACGAGTTCCACGACGAGGGTCGATGGATCGTCCGGATCGACGTACACGCCCTCGTCCACGCCGAAGTGAGCGTCGGCATGTCGGAAGCCGGTCTCCCGAGTCTCGGCCTCGCGTCGCAGCCCGTCGGCGATCCGACGGAGTTCGTCGACGGCGACCGGCTCGTGTCGGGTCCGAACGATTCGATCGATCAACTCCTGATCGTCGCAACCGGTCAGGGTGGAGGTCAGGTGCTCCGCGACCACGAATCGCGTCCACGTCGCTGCGGGCACGCCCTCGGGCGGGCCGGCGATCCACGCATCGAGGGCCGGCAGGATCTTCTCCCGGAGACTGCGTGCCGCGGAGCCGTGGGTGTTGTACTCCCTCGCGCCGCGGACCATGTGCAGGATGTAGGCATACTCGCTGCCGAGACTCGGTTCCTGGAGGCGGCGCCACGAGTCCGCGACGTCGCGCGCGGTGATCGGGCGGCCGTCGCTCCACCGAGCGTCCTTTCGGATCCGGAAGCGGTAGACCAGTTGGTCAGGCGACACCGTCCACGACTCCGCGAGCCCCGGCGTCGGCACCATCGTGCGCGGGTCGCGGTAGGTCAGTCCCTCGAAGATCGCGTCCGCGATGCGGCCCTCGGGCTGACCGGTCATGATGTGAGGATCGAGGGACTTCGGCTCGGTGCCGTTCACGAAGACGAAGTCGGCGGCCCGCTCGGCGGTCACACCAAAGGAACAGAAGCCGAGCAAGGTGGCGCCGAGCACGGCGCCAACGAGGCCGAACAGCGTCCGATACATCCCGCCTCCCGAACCGCGCGTCTTCGATGCGACCTCGCCCCCGTCGCCCCTACTTCGTCACCGCCCAGAGCGCGCCGACGAATCCCGGCTTGCGCCAGGCGGCGTCCGTGCCGAATCCCTTGACCCGTCCGCCGAGTTCCGCCTCGCGCAGCGTGGCGATCGGCATCACGACGAACTCCTCGAGCAGACGACGCTCGGCGGCGGCGAGCAACTCGAGCCGCAGCGTCGCGTCGCCGGCGGGGCTGCCCGCCCCGTCGAACGCTCGCTTCAACGCAGCCGACTCGCCCCCCGCCTTCAGGAGGTCCGCCTTGCGCGCGAGAGCGTCCCGAGGATCCTTCGCGGCGTCGAGCAGCAGATCGAGCCCCTCGTCCCGCCAACCGGTGCCGTTCTCGGGGTTCGTCGAGTGGAACCGGGCGAGGTAGGCCGCCGGATCGTCGGCGCCGCCGCGGAGCAGCAGCACGAACGCCTCGTACGACCCGGAACGGAGCGTCTTCAACGCCTCGGCCTCGGTGGCTTCCATGCGGTCGCCCCCTTCGGCACCGAACGACTTCTCCCACGCCCGCAGGAGTTGCTCGACGACGGTTTCCACGCCCGGGAACCCGCTGTAGCTCACGTTGAACCAATTCTCCAAGTCGAAGCCCGAGGCCTGGAACGCCTTCTTGGCGGCGGCACCGTCCGTCGTCGGCCTCACGACGCCCTCGAGGCGGCCCGCGATGCCCGCCGGAACGATCCGATCGAGCGGCTCCGCCGGAGGCCAGAACGCCGTCGCGAGCGGCTTCGTGTCGATGAGACGCACGAACGCCTCACGCGCGCTGCGCGAATTGAACGGCGGGCGGTCGCAGCGGAAGACCAGGTAGACGCCGGTGCCGGTCGGGCGCACGCGGAACGCCTCATGGCGCTCGTACTGGCCGCGGATGTCGGCCTCCTTCCGCTTGCGATCCGCCGGGGGGAGCTCGGACCAGGTGCAGAACACGTGATCGGTGCGGCCGTCGTCGAACATCAGCAGGTCTTCGCGCTTGAGCGCACTCTCGTTCGCCCACTGCTCGGTGAGGCACATGACCTCGTTGGTGCGGGCCTGATTGGGGCCGTCGTACGTCTCGCTGCGAACCAGGTGGACGAGCGACGCGGTCGGTTCGTTCGGGGCGTGCACGTTCGGGCGCGCTCCGCGTCCCCGGAAGTGGAACGGACCCGAACTGATGAACAGATGCGCGTCTTCGAAGATCTTGTCGCGGATCGACTCGAATCGCGCGTGGATCGGCGCAAAGATCCCGCGCGCGACGAGGTCGGGCAGGTACGGAACGACGCCGTCGGTGCGAAGGACGAGCGTGAACTCGTCCTTCGCCCACACGGCCGACCCCTCGTTGCCGAATTGGCTGATGGCGTCGTTCGACGCATCGCGCGCCTCTTTCCGCGCGTCGCGGAGGGCCTCGCCCGCGCTCTTCACCGACTCGGCCTGGAAGCTTCGCTTGACGTCCCAGTTCGCGAGGAGCTGGATCGCACGGCCCTTGACGCCGTGGAGGTACGGACGAACGCCGAGTTCGGTCAGAAGGTCCGCGATCCGTTCGCCGGGGATCCCCGTCGCTTGATGGCTCGCGATCTCTTGGTCGAGCGCTTTGCGCAGGGCGCTGAACAACTCGGCGCGGGCCGAGTTCGCGATGATCTCGCGGGTTCCGTCGAGCGCGAACAGGAGTTCGATCCACGGGGAGACCTGTCCGCTGGAACGCCCACGTTCGAGCGTGCGCTTCCACGACCGCACGAAGTCCGCACTGGTGACGGGGCTGCCGTCGCTCCAACGCGCCGTGCGGCGCAGGTGGAACGTCCAGGTACGCGGATCGCTCCCCTGGCTCCAGGAGGTCGCCGCGCCCGGCTTCGCGCTGCCCGTTTCGGGATCGAGCGTCGTCAGGGGTTCGAGCAGCGCGATCAGCAGGCGCTCGTCGCACATCCGACCGGCCGCATACCGCGCGGGATCCAGATGCGGCCAGCCGTTCTCGTTGAAGCGAAGGGGCGCCGCGTCATCGGCGCCGCTCTCCTCCGCGAACCCGGTGAACGTCGCTACGACGGCGATCGCCAGCAGGCTGGCGATGCGCGACAGGCGGAATCGGGGCGCCATGGCTTCCCTCCCGAACGGCACGGGGCGATATCGCGCCAGTCTACCGTTTCGGCGGCGCGATGCCCCCGCCGGGGCGGCCCGCCCGGCGTCGCTCGAGCGCTTCGACGACCAGCGGATGGACCCACGCCCCGACGTCGCCGCCGAGCGCGAACACCTCGCGCACGAGCGAGGCGCTGATCGGGCGAGTGTCCGCCGACGGCGGCAGAAACACGGTGTCGATCGCGGGGTCGAGATCGCGATTCGCGAAGGCCATCCGCATCTCGAAGTCCCAGTCGAGTGCGCCGCGGATCCCGCGCAGGAGGCAGCACGCCCCGTGGTCCCGCGCCGCCCGGACGACGAGCCCGCGGAACGGTGCCACGAGCACATTCCGGCTCGCGTCGAGGTCGTTCGCTTCCAGCACGCGCCGGAACAGGGCGATGCGTTCATCCACGTCGAACCACGGCTCCCCCTGGTCGGCAACCACGGCGACGACGACCGCGTCGAACAACGCCCGTCCACGGCGGACGAGATCGACGTGCCCGTTCGTCGGAGGATCGAAGGTTCCGGGAAACAGGGCGATGCGAGCGGTCATCGGCGCAGACTCCGGGCCGTACTCGGGTCGAAGACGTCGTGGAAGAGGGGTGCCTCGTCGGCGGGTCGCCCGCCGATCGCCGGCGAAAACGCGAACTCGAGTTGCGGCGATCCGTCGCGGAGTTCGAGCCCGAACGAGATCCGGTGATCGATGCTGTTGCGGTGGAAGAGGATACGGTGCAGATCCTCCCCGTCGCGAACGTCGAAGTGGGTGAGGACCTCGACGCCGTAACGCGGGCTGAACTCCCAGCCGAACTCGGCGGTGAACGCGCTGCTGACGTCCTCGACGTACCGATAGCCACCGCTCAGCCGGAGGGGCGCTCCGCGCAGGCGGGTGCGCCACTCCGCGGCGACCGCGGCGCTCGCGAGCCGGCCGTCGAGGTCCATGTCGGCGTCACCCCGGACGAACACGTCCGGCACGGGCTCGCCGAAGAGCTCCGCCATCAGCGTCCCCGGTGCGTCGCGCCCCCATGGTCCGCGGTCATCGAGCCACCAGGCGACCTCGACGCGCACGTCGAGCAGGTTGCGGATCGACCCATCGAGGCGGCGCGTCTGCCACCGATGGCGGACGCTCGCGAGCAGCGAACGGTGGTCGACGAGGGCCTCGCGCCGGTCGAACCACGGCTCCCGCACCTCGTCGCCGCCCCCCTCGCGCCCGGCGTAGCCGGCCTCCCAGTCGATGACGTGCCGCAACCCGTCGAGTCCGAGGCAGCCGCCCCGCACGTCGCACCAGGTCCGGTGCAGTTGGAGGTGCGCTCGGGCACCCGTTTCGAACGCCGCACGCGTGCCCTCGGTTGCCGGTCCGACCGCGTCGATCGAGGTGAGGTGATCGGCCGCGACGCCCGCGTAGCCGGAGAGCAGCACGTCGCCGGCGGCGAGGCGACCGTGCAGCCGGGTCGTGCTCGCAAGCCGCCATGCCGACTCGTCGTCGAGCGCGAGGTGGTCGTCGTACGCGCGGCGCAGCCGCCCGGCGCTGCTCTCGCTGACCAGATCGATGCCGAGATCGCCGCGACGACGCGGCACGAGCAGCGGCAGCGATTGGACCCAGAGTCCGGCAACCGGCTCCTCCAGCGTCTCCGTCGCGAATCCACGTTGATGCCACCGCCACGTCAGGGTCGATACGAACGTGCCCGGCCGCTCCGGCGCCCACCGCAGGCGGGCGTAGGACTCGCGATCCTTGTGCTCGAGGTCGTCGCGCTCGAAGAACTCGTTGTTGACGCCGCGATCGCTGAAGTCGTTGAACTCGAGGTCGAACGTCAGGTCGTCGTTCAACCACGTTCTGCTCTCGAGCGCGAGTCGATGGCGCAGGTCGCCGGGAACGAGCCCGGTGCGGTCCTCGTCGGCCTGCTCGGCAATCACGAAACCGTCGATCCGTCCGACGGAACGAAGGCCGCCGGATGGGTCGAGGTGCTTCCATCGGAACCCCGGCAGGATGGCCGGGCCGCGCTTGGTGTATCCACCGACCTCGACGAACCAGTCGCCGAAGGGTCGTTCGCGGGGTCCGACGGCTCCACCCAACTCGACGAAGCCGAATCGTCCGAGGTGGCCGCGACTGCCCGCACGCACCCCGCGGATCAGGGTCGGCAGACCCTCGGTCGCGTCGGAGAGGCCGAACGAGGCCTGGGGGACACGGACGAGCGGGAGTCGCTCGCCGTGGACCACGATGCCGCGGGCCTCGTAGCGCTGGGTGGACTTCGCCTGGAATCCCAGGAAGTGCGGTTGCTCGGTGCCGTCGGCCCCGAGACGTTCGGCGAACTCCTGCACACGCAACCGATCGACGCCGAGCGCAATGCGATCGTCGCTGCGGCTCGTGCTCACCTCCGCCTGTTCGAACACGGTCAGCCCGCGCTCCTCCAGACGCCCGCGTCGCGCGCGCAGATGGAGCGGCAGCCCCTCGGTGCCGGCCGCCTCGACGCCGCGGACGCGTCCGTCGATCCGGGGCTCGACGAGGAGTCCCCGAAACGCATGCGGATCGAGATAGAGGGACTCGGCGCGGAAGCGCTGATCGCCGAACGTCAACTCGACCGCCCCCTCGGCGTAGATGCCGAGCAGGAACGCCGGAACGACCGATGCGGTGCGCCCGAGCGCGGCGCCGGACGGGGCCGGCGAGGACGGCCCGCCGGTTTCGCGCGCGAGGTCCAGTCCCCCGTAGGCATCGACGCCGGGGAAGCCCCGGCGGTCCACCCACGCGACGATCACGTTCGCCTTGACGACGAGTTCCTCCACGCGGCGCGTGCGGCCGTCCTCGTCCACGCGATCGTGCGCGGGACGCACGATCCGCGGCGTTCCGACCATCACCACGATGCGCCGCGACTCCGGATCCACGGCGTCCCGATAGAGGCGCATCAGCCCACCCGGGCGCGCGACCTGGAAGCCGACTTCCCCAGGCCCCGGCTCCTGGTGGACCTCCGGTCGGGGCGGCGGCCGCTCGGGCAGGACGCCCGCGGCGGGGGGAGCCCCGTCCGACCGCGGCGCCGGCTCCGGCGCCGGGGCCGGCGTCGGGGCCTCGTCTGGAGCCGGCGCCGCGGGGGGCTCCGGCGGCGGGGGCGGAGCGGGCGGAGGAACCGGCGGGGGGTCCGCGCGGGCGATCAACGCGCCGGACGACGGGAGGATCCCCCCGACGAATCCTCGCCCGGGAGGAGCGGGGCGAGCGCCGACGGCCGAATCGTTCGTTTCGCCCTCGCCGGGCCAGGAGGAAGGACCACGGATCCGGCGAACGACGGGCGGGGGAAGGGACTCGTCGGCGGCGGCGGCTCGACGGTCGACGGCAAGCGAGCCGACGCTGCACGCAACGAAGAGCGCGCCGGCCGCGAGCACGCGGCGCACCGAGATCGCAACCCTCATGCGGCCTCCGCCCGCGACAAGACTACCG
>CAZPGF010000006.1:0-18743 GCA_964586025.1 uncultured Planctomycetales bacterium | reverse complement strand
GGAGGTCGGATCTCCGCGCCCGCGACGGCGCATCCGGGCGAGGAGTTCGCGACCTTCGGAGAGTCCCAGCCAGGCGGTCAGGGCGAAGTAGAAGGCGCCGAGCAGGGCGATCGCTCCGAGGGTCAGCAGGGCGTCGAGCGCGCCCGATGTCGCCGCGAGGTCACCGCGGAGGAGGAGCGAGCGAACGAGGACGCCGAGCCCCCCCATCGCCGAGCCGGCAAGGCCGAGCCGGAGGAGGAACGCCCATCCGGGGAACGAGCCGCCCCCGAAGCGACGCCACGCCGCCAGGCGGAGACTCGCGTAGTTCGCCGTCGCACCGGCAGCGACGGCGAAGGCGAGCCCCGCATGACCGTGGCCGTCGATCAGCAGGAACGACATCGCGGCGTTCACGACGATCCCGAGCAGCGCGCACCGCACCGGCGTCCGGGTGTCGCCCCGGGCGAGGAACAGGGGCGCGGCGGCCTTCACGCCCGCGTAGCCCACCACGCCGAGGGCGTACGGCCGAAGTGCCGCGACGGCGGCGGCGATGCTCGACGCGTCGAAGGCCCCGCGCGCGTACACGAGGCGGACGACCGGCTCCGCGAGCACGAAGAGCCCGATCGCCGCGGGCAGGGCGAGAAAACCGTTCAGGCGCAGCGCACGTCGTCCCAACTCGTCGAGGGCCGCCTCGCCGCGCGCGACCCGCGCGCGCGCCCCCGCGGAGAGCACCACCGTGCCCAGAGCGACGCCGACGAGCCCGATCGGGAGGTGCACGAGGCGGAACGCGAAGTTGAGCGAGGACGCCCATCCCTCGTGTCGCGACGCCAGCGCGGTCGCGATCACGAGCATCACGTTGGTCGCGGCCACGGACAGCACGACCGGTCCCATCCGCCGCGCGATCGAGCGCAGCGCGGGGTCGCGAAACCGGAGGTCGACGAGAGGCCGGCCCGTCCATCCGACGCGACGCAGCGCGGGTCGCTGGACCAGCCACTGGGCGAGTCCGCCGACGAGCACCAGGGCCGCCCAGACGGTGACGGCGGTCTCGGCCGAGAGGTCGAGCGCGAGCAGGACGAGGCCGCCGATCACCGACACGACGTTGAAGAACATCGGCGCGAGGGCGGGAACGAAGTACCGTCCGCGCGCGTTCAGCACGCCCATCGCAACCGCCGCCATCGCGACGAGGGGAAGAAACGGGAACATCACGCGCGTCAGGCGAATGACGAGAGGGACGACCTGGGGCTCGTCTTCCCGCGGGACCTCCCACGCCACGACCGAGACGATCGCGGGGGCGAACACGATCCCGAGCAACGCGATCAGGCCGGTGATCGCACCGACCGTGCCGAACGTCCTCCGTGCGAGCATGATCGCGCGGCGCCGTCCCTCCTTCGCGGTCGTCTCGGAAAACGTTGGGACGAACGCCGAGGCGAGCGCGCCCTCCGCGAAGAAGTCTCGAAGCAGATTCGGGACGCGGAACGCGAGGTTGAACGCGTCGGCGACCCGCGTCGTCCCGAACAGCGCGGCGAACACCGCCTCGCGCGCGAGGCCCAGCAGGCGTGACGCCATGGTCGCCGCGGACACGATCGCGGCCGGACGCGCGAC
Organism: uncultured Planctomycetales bacterium; assembly: GCA_964586025.1. Lineage (GTDB taxonomy): Bacteria > Planctomycetota > PLA2 > PLA2 > JAEUHO01 > JACKGW01. Next base: position 17,165 of record CAZPGF010000006.1, on the reverse strand, counting down.
GGAGGCCGACCCGGAGGCCGTGGCGCTACCGCCTCAGTTTGGGATCGAGCGCGTCGCGCAGGCCGTCGCCGACGAGGTTCAGCGCGGTCACCGTGACGAAGATCGCGATCGAGGGCGGCCAGATCAGGTGCCAACGCTGGCTGACGCGCCCCTCGTTCAGGAGACTGCCCCACGACGGGTAGTTCGGATCGCCCAGGCCGAGGAACGAGAGCCCCGACTCGAGCAGGATGGCTCCGGCCACGCCGAACGACGCGGTGACGATGACCGGACTCAGGGCGTTCGGCAGGATGTGCCGGAAGATGATCCGCCCCCGCGACAGACCCAGCATCTGGGCCGCGGCGACGTACTCCTTGTTGCGCTCGGCGAGGAATTCGCCGCGAACGAGACGCGCTGTGCCGGTCCACGAAATCAGTCCGATCACGGCCATCGTCAGGAACACGGTGCGCTGGTCCGCCGGAGTCATCGCCACCACGAGCAGCAACAGGAACAGCGTCGGCACGCAGAGGAAGATCTCCACGGTCCGCATGATGACCATGTCGACCCACCCGCGGAAGTACCCGGCGAGGCAGCCGAGGATCGTCCCGATCAGGATGTAGATCGACACCGCGACGATGCCGACCGTGAGCGCGATGCGGAGACCGTAGAGCACCATCGCGAACACGTCGCGACTGGTGGCGTCGGTGCCGAGCACGTGCGGGCCGCGCTCGAAGCTCCAGAAGGGGAGATAGGCGTCCTCGCGTTCGCTACCCTGCTCGCGGTAGCCGTAGGGGATCAGCGTGGTGATGCGACGGAACTCCCAGTCGGACGGGGACGGGAACTCCGCGAGCCGAGGGAACTGGGCGAGGATCTCGGTCCGTCGTTCGGGTGTGAGGTCGGCTCGGGCGAGTTCCTCGGCGGCGTCGCGATGTTCGCCGTAGCGTCGCATCGCGTCCGCGTACGGGGCGTAGGAACGGCTCGTGGTCGGATCGAGCGCCGAGACGACCTTCCAGATGCCGGTCTCTTCCGCCTCGGGGCGCGGCAGCATCATCGCGACGCCGACGACGAGCGAGCCGACCAGGGCGATCCCGCCGACCCAGCGGTCGAACCGCCGCCACCGGCTCGAGCGCCAGTCCGAGCCCCCGACGATCCGCACGAAGGCGCGCAGGAGGAATCTCGCAGCGAGCACGATCATCACGAGGTTGAACAGCCGGTCGAGCGCGAACTGGTAGACGTTGCGGTCGAACAGGTTGCGGAACCACGGCAACGTGACCTCGCCGCCGTCGGCCCGGGGCTTCTTCCAGAAGAGGGGCTGACCCGACGCGACCAACGGCGCGAAGATGGCGAGGAAGACCATCGCCACGGTGATCCGCCAGCCCCACATCGCGGAGGCCTGCTTGCGGAACTGCCGCATCACGATCGATCGTTGCGACTCGCGAGGCACGATCCGGGCGCCCGGCTCCGGAACCGCCGCCAGCGTCGCCGGATCGCCGAGCGCGGTCGCGACGGGGGGTTCGACGGTCTCGCCGGCCGCGATCCCGCCCTCCGGGGGCGGCTCGTCGAACCAGGTCGGCAGTCCCGCCTCCGGACTCTCGTCCGCTTCGCGCAGCGCGTCGTCGGCGGGGTCGTTCGGCTCGTTCACTTGAAGGAGATCCGGGGGTCCATCGCCGCGTAGATCAGATCGGTCAGGAGGATCCCGACGAGCGTCAGGAGGGCCACGATCAACTGGATGCCCATCACGACGTTGTAGTCGCTCTGGCGGATCGACGTGATCATCAACAGGCCGAAGCCGTCGATGTTGAAGATGTACTCGATGATCACGCTGCCCGCGAGCAGGACCGGCAACGCCGTGCCGAGCAGCGTGACGATCGGCATCATGCCATTCCGAACTGCGTGACGCCAGATCACCGTGCGCTCGCGAAGGCCCTTCGCGCGGGCGGTGCGGACGAAGTCGCTCTGGATGACGTTCAGCATGCCGGAGCGCGCGTAACGCGAGATCGCCGCGAGACTGCCGTAGGTGTAGCAGATCAACGGGAGCGTCACGTGCCACCCGATCGACTTGATGCGTTCCCAACTGGTCAGGCTGGTCGGATCGGTCGCCTCGAATCCGTCCTGCGGGAACCACCCGAAATCCACCGCGAGCCAACGCTGCAGCACGGTGCCCATCACGAAGGTCGGGATGCTGTACAGCGCGAAGAGGACCACGCCGAGTCCCTGGTCCGTGGCCGATCCGCGGTGGGTCGCACTGAAGACGCCGAGCAGCACCGCCAACACCCACGCGATCAGGAAGCCGGGGACCGCCAGCGTGAGGCTGTACTTCATCCGCGAGAGGATCATGTCGCCGACCCGCTCGTTCGTGCGGATGCTGCGCCCCATGTCACCGGTGAGCAGGTTTCCCCAGTACTTCGCGAATTGCGTGTCCGCCAAGCGGTTCCAGAGGAGGCCCGCGCCGTCCCTCTTCATCGTCGGCGCCTTCTCCGCCCACCACGCCTGCCAGGCGGCGATCACCGCCTGTCGGGCTTCGGGAGGAGACCCCCGCGCCCATGTCATCTCGGGCCCGCGGATCCGGTCGTTCTCGCGCCCGACCGCGATGTCGCGCGCCGTCTCCTCGGCGGTCGGGATGTGCCCAGGCGCGTAGACCCGACGCACCTGGTAGGCGTTCTGGCGCAGGTAGCGCAGCGCGAGATCCTGGACCTCGGGCTCGCCGGCGAGCCGCGATAGCAACTCGACAAGGGGCCCCAGCGAATAGGTGCCCCAGTCGTCGAGCGCACGGCTCGCATCGCGGAACTGCCGCGCACCGGACTTGCCGACACCGCCTTCGACGTGGCGAAGGGCCGCCGCCACCTCGTCCGCGGACAGCGTGTCCCAATCGTTCCAGAAGCGGGGCCGGTTCAGACCGAACTTCTCGCGGAAGTTCCGCATGCTGCGTCCCTGCTCGAGGTTGGTCAGGTCCTCGGGGGGGCCGCTGTCCAGTCCGGCACCGGACGACTTGGCGCCCGGATCGCCCGGAGCGAGCGTCATCACGAGCCAGATCAAGAGCGAGATCCCGAGGAACGTCGGGACCATCACGATCAGGCGGCGGATGAGGTAGTCGAACACGTCGCCGGCTCGCGCGCTAGCGCGCCTTGACCCACATGGGCATGTACCGCACGCGCGGCCGCTGGAGGAATCCGGCGGCGGCCTCGACGCCACCGACGGTGTCCTTCCACCAGACGTACGGTGCTCGCGTGGAGATCAGGAACGTATACGGCTGGTCCTCGTGGAGGATCGCCTGCAACTCGTGCTGCATCCGGATCCGTTGCTCGACGTCGAAGGTCTCGCGCAGGGCGTCCATCAGGCTGTCGGCGCGAGGATTGCGGTACTCGATGAAGTTGCTCGAGGGGGACACGTCGGCTTGCTTGGAGTGCCAGATCTGCGTCAGATCGCTCTCCCAACCGTCGTTCTGCCAGGCCAACGAGACGCACTCGAAGTCACGGGTGTCCAACTTGTTGACGAAGATCTTCCAGTCGAGCGCTTCGAGCACCATGCGGATCCCGATCTTGCTCAGGTCCTCACCGAAGATCGTGAACAGGCTGCGCCACGTCTCGACGCCGGACGGAATGGTCGCGACGAAGCGGAACGGACGGGTCGTGCCATCCTCGAGCGTCTTCTCGATGATGCCGTCTCCGTCGCGGTCGGCCCAGCCGGCCGCCTCGAGTTCGGCGCGGGCCGCGGCGAGATCGAACGGCAGCGGCTCGATCCCGGCGTAGTACGGCGAATCGACCGGCTGCGGCGCGGAAACGATGGTGCCGTGCCCGATGAACAGGTTTTCGAGCATCCGCTTGCGATTGCACGCGAGGGTCATGGCCTTGCGGACGCGCGGATCCTTGAAGATCGGATGGGAGTTCTTCCAGCCGATGAAGGTGAACCCGGTTCCCTGGACCCAGACATGGCCGAGGCTCCCGTCGGTGAAGATCGTCTTCTTCCCGGCCTCCTCGACGGTCTTCTTGTGCCAGTCCCTCGGCTGGAACGTCTCGGCGTGGACGTCACGGGTCTCGAGGAGCCTCATGCCGGCCTCGTTGTCGTTGTTGAAGCGCTGGCGCATCGCGCGGATCGACGGGAGCTCGCCGTAGTACTCCTCGTTGCGGACGAGCAGGAGGTGGCTGTCGGGATCCAGCTCGGCGACCCGGTAGGGTCCGCTCCCGACGTACTTGAAATCGCGATACAGCCAGTGCTCGTTGAACGCGACGCCGAGTTCCCAATCCTCGTACGGTTTGCCCACCTCGTTGCAGGAGAGCAGGAACTTCGGCAGGACGCCGAAGCCGGACAGGGTGAACGAGATGCTCTGGTGCTGCGGCTTCTTCCATCGGACGATGCAGCAGAAGTCGTCGATCACCTCGCACCCGAGGCACTCCGAGAAGTAGTTGCGGAGGTGCTCGCAATCGACGTCCGGGTTGAGAATCAAGTCGAGCGTGAACTTGATGTCGTGCGCCGTCAGCTGGTGGCGCCCCTTGATCCATGCATAGCGTTCGGGATCGAGAGCGGGCGTCTGCCACCAGACGTCGTTGCGCAGGAAGATCACGTACTCCGTGTGATCGGGTTCGTTGACCTCGACGCGGAGGGCGAGATCCCCCTCGTACTTGCTCGCGTCGCGGGCATGAGGCGACGCGATCGTGCTGAGGCAGTACTGCTGGATGCGGTTCGACACGTTCGCGTCGCTCGCCGTCAGCGGATTCAGCTTGCTCGGCTGCGCACCGTAGAAGAGTCGCAACTCCCCGTTCGGGTCCGCGCCCTCGGTGTCTAGCGCCGCGACCGGAATCGGCGCCGGATCCGGCACGAGGTAGTTCGGCCGGCGCCCCCAGAGTTCCTTGGCCGCCGGCGAGAGCCAACCGGGCGCCGCGTCGGCGCCTCGCGGAACCGACGGGTTCGCGGGTTCCCGCCGGGGCCCGTCCCCGTTCGAGAGGGGCGGGCGGTTGCCCGAGCCCGAGCCCCCCGGCACGAGCGCGCCGGACGCGAACACGTCCTTCAGCGCCTCGACCTGACCGGCCAGGCGGTCCTGGATCGCCGCCTGCTCGCGGATGGTCGTCTGCTGGTCCCGGATCGCCTGGCGGGTCCCCTGCAACTCGGACTGCAGCAGGTCGACCTTCTTCTTGACCTCCTGCTCGACCTCCTCCCGGTGGGCCGACTGGAAGTAGGTCATCCCGACCAAGAACGCGAGGAGCAGCGTCCCGCACAGTTTGAAGAAGCCGACGATGGCGTTGTCCTTCACGAGCGGGCTCCGGGCACGATGCGTCGTTGGTGGGGCGCGGATCGTACCGATGCCCCGCGCCGGGGGTCAAGCGGCGCCCGACCTCCGGGCGAGGCGTTTCGGCGCGATTCGGGCCCCGCCGGTTGGGGCGGCGGCACCGCTCCTCGACGCGCATCGGGATCGGCGGGGCTTCGGGTACGCTCGACGGCATGCGTGTCCGCGTGCTCGGCTGCGCTGGCGGCAGCGCACCTCGGCGCGAGTTGACCAGTTACCTCGTCGACGACGTCCTCGCGGTGGACGCCGGCGCGTTGACCACGACCCTGGAACTCGACGCCCAGCAACGGGTGAGGGCGGTCCTGCTCTCGCACGGCCACATGGACCACATCTGGAGCCTGCCGCTGTTCCTCGCGAACCGATTCCAGGACGCCACCCCCACCTGCGCGATCCGCGCCGACTCCTTCACGCTGGAGACGCTCGCGACGCACCAGATGAACGATCGCGTCTGGCCCGACTTCACGCGCGCCATGACGATGACCGGCCCGGTAATGCAGTTCCAGCCCCTCGAGCCCGGCGACCACGCCACGCTCCTGAAGCGCTATCGCGTGACGACGATCCCCGTCGACCACACGGTGCCGTGCCAGGCCCACCTGATCGAGACCGACGAGGGCGCGATCCTGATCGGCGCGGACACGCACGTGACGGACCGCCTCTGGGAGGTGGCCAACCGCACCTCCACCCTGTGCGCCGTGATCGCCGAGTGCAGCTTCCCCGATGCCTACGCCGACCTGGCGGCGCGCAGCCGCCACCTCACGCCGCGCCTCCTCGGGACCGAACTCGCCAAGCTTCGCGCCGACGTGCCGGTCCACATCACCCACATGAAGCCCGGCTACGAGGACGACCTCCGCCGCGAGATCGACGCGCTCGGCGACTCGCGTGTCCGGATCCTCCAGCAGGGCGCCACGCTCGAGATCGACTGAAGGAGCGGCACGAGACGATGCTGCAACTCGCCCTGCTCGTGGTCGCCAACGCCGCGGGATCGTTCTTCTGCTCGCTGAGCGAGGCGGCGCTGCTCGCGTCGAGCGAGGCGCGGATCCGCGCCCGCGTCGAGCGCGGTGAGCGCGGCGCGCGGCGCCTGCTCGAACTCCGCACCGATGCCGAGCGCACGCTCGCGTCGATCACGTTCCTGTCGAACATCTTCAATGTCGCCGGCTCGGCGGCACTCACCGCCTACGCCACGCGGGTCTTCCCGACGCCGACCGGGATGTTCGTCTTCATCGCGGTCCAGACGATCCTGATCATCGCCTTCGGTGAAATCCTGCCGAAGGTGCTCGGCGAGGCGCAACCCGAGCGGATCGCGTCGTTCGTCTCTCCCGCGTTGGTCCACATCCGTCGCCTGCTCACGCCGATGGTCCACGGCGTCCAACTCCTGATCGGCTGGGCTCGTCCGAAGCAGCGCGTGCTGCCCGGCGAGGAGGCCGAGATCCGTGAACTCGCACGGCTCGGCGAGGAGGGCGGCCACATCGAGAGCGAACAGGCCGAACTGATCCGTCGCGTCTTCCGCCTCGACGACATCACCGCGGCGGACGTGATGACGCCGCGCCGCCTCGTCCGCGCGCTGCCCGCCGACGCGACGATCGGATCGTTGCGTGATCTGCTGATGGAATGGCCCCACGGCCAGGTGCCGGTCTACAAGGACGACCTCGACACGGTCATCGGGGTGCTCTCGATGCGCGACGCCCTGGAAGCGCTCGTCCGCGGCGACGTGGACAAGTCCGTCGGCAGCCTGATGAAGCGCGCCCTCTTCATTCCGACGTCGCGCAAGGTGGACGACGTGCTGAAGGACGTGCAGCAGGCCCACGGCACGATGGCGATCGTCCTCGACGAGTACGGCGTGACCGAGGGCGTGATCACGATGGACGATCTCGTCGAGGAACTCGTCGGCGAGGCGATCGACGAGACCGACGTGACGGTCGGACTCGTCAAACGCGTTTCGCGCGATGCCGCGCTCGTCCACGGCCTCACGCGCGGTCGCGACGTCGCGCGCTTCCTGCGCTGTCCGGTCGTCTGGGCCGACGCCGAGCAGGAGAACACGACCATCACCGGCCTCCTGTCCGACGCGCTCGGGCGGATCCCGATCGCAAACGACCGGTTGGTGCTCGAAGGCGGTCTGGAACTCATCGTCCGCCGCGCCGACCCGGTGATGGCCGTGCGCATCCTCGCGCGCCGGATGCGCGACGAGCCGATCGTCCCCGGCGTGACCCCCGCCGCGCCGCCCACCGCCTGATCGCGATCGATCCGGAAGGAGGGGGCGGGTCGCGAGGAGGCACCTCCCCCGGACGCCATCGGCTCCTTCCCCTTCCTCGGACCGGCGCCGTTCAGCGCGAGAGTTCCACCGAGATGCGGCCTCCGGTGCGGCTCGTCAGGGAGGCGCTTGCCGGTTCACCGACGAGGTGGAGGCGGACGAGGGCCTCTCCCTCGCCCGGGATGCCGTCGGGCAACTCGGCCTCGCCTCCACGGACGCGCAGCACCTCGTCCTCGCGACCGTCGCGGCGTCGCGTCGCCGCGACGAGGGTCGCGCCGTCGACGCGAAGGCGATCGGCGGGCAGGACGCCGAGGCGGCGCGGCAGTTCGCCGATCGTCGGCAGCAGCCCGCGGTTCCGGATCCGCAGATCGATCGTCCCACGGAGCGGATCGCGCGCCACGACCGTCAACTCGAGATCCGGCATCGCCCCCGCGTGCTGGATGCAGAAGATCGCGTTGCGCTGGCAGGTGTCGTGCAGGTACTCGACCGGGTCGGTGCGTCGGGTGTACCGCGTCCATCCGCCGAGTTCGACGACGCCGAGCGAAGGGTGGCGCACCTCGTACCAGCGCACGAAACCCTCGCCACCGAGCACCTCGTCGTTCCATCGCAGCGCATCGAGTCGCGGATCGCCGTTCGCACCGCGCGGGCGCTCCGCCTCCAGGCTGCCCCAGAGCTCGTTCGTGAACGAGAAGACGCCGAGGTCGAACCACGTCCAGTCCACGAACCCACCGAACACGCGGTACAGATCCTCGCGAATCTGCATCGCACGATAGGTGGGAAGCACCGTCAGACCGGCCTGCTGGATCGCCTTGTAAAGCGCGATGTCGCCGCCCGGCATCGAGGCTTCCTTGTCGGAGAACGCCGCCGGCGGGCGCAGGATCATCCGTCCCGCGTTGTGGAAGCTCTGAACGCCCGAGAGGTGCGGTCGCGCCAGCAGCCAGAGCGCGGTCGCGCGCGTCTCCGGTTCGGACAACGGGTAGGGGCCCGCGCCGGGCTGCTCGCGCACGGGGCGCCAGTTCCCGGGGAAGTTGCGGTTCGGATCGACCGCACCCTCGGGATCCTCCCCGAGTTCGCCGTCCCCATCGTCGTCGATCCCTTCCCACCCGAGCCGCCGATACCGCACGAGGTCGGCGCCGTCGCCGGGCGTCCACTCGCGCATCAGGCGGTCGTCGCGTTCGTCCGCGACGTACCCCCCGTTCGGGTCACGCACGCGCATCGCCAGGATGCGGCCGTCGCCGTCGAGGTCGTTCGCACCGTCCTCGTCCACGAGCCCGTCGCCGTCGTCGTCGGTCGGGCGCAGCACGCCACGCGGCGTGTCCTCGTTCTGGGGGGTGTGCAGGAACCGATGTCGCGCGTCGGGGTTGACGCACGGCGCGATGTGGAACACGACGCGCTTCGTCAGCGCCCTCACGTGGTCGCGCTCGGTCGTCAGCAGGTACTTCGCCAGGAACAGGCAGACCTCGCTGGCCTGCACCTCGTTGCCGTGGGTGTTGCCGTCGAGGTAGAACGCAGGCCTCGTCTCGGGATCCGGCCCGGCCGGGTCGAAGATCGAGAGGACGGGGAGGCGCCGCCCCTCGCGGCTCGTCCCCATCGACTCCAGCCGGGTCCACGTCGGCCACGCCGTATGGATCCGTTCGAGCGCCCCCTCGATCCCCTCGACATCGAGGTAGCGATCGAAGGTGAGCCACGCGAGGTCCCTCTCGTCGTCGCCGCATCGTGCGCTGCGCGCGCCGAACGCGACGGCGACGACGAGCAGGATTCCTAGGACCCGTAGGAGCCCCGGTCTCGCCGGCGAGTCAGGGAACGATCCGACGCGCCGAGGACCGGCCCTCCGCCCGCGTCCCCCGCCGGGTCGGGTGGGGCGGTGGGGAAGGGAGCATCGCCGCGGAGGGCGAGGTGCGGTGGCCTCCTCGAAACCGACCCGTTCGCCGGACCGCCCTCGATCGACGAAGCCCGCCACCCGCATGGCAGCGGATTCCGGGACGCCCCCGACGGAGCGCATGCACGTCATGGAACGACGACCTCCCGTTCGAGATCGCCGCCGACCCGGTGCGTCGCGACCAGGCGGGCCACGACCGTGCCGCGTTGCGCGTCGCCGATCCGGAGGAGGATGCGCGCCGTCTCGGAACGCTCGCCCGGACCGTACGGCCGGAGCCTCGCCACCGCCGGACCGCCGATCCGTTCGACGCCGTCGCGCGGCACGATTCGCACATGCACCGGCCGGGCGATCTTCGCCTCGCGCGCGACATTCGTCTCCAACGCGCCGTCGCCGCGATTCACGGCGATGACCTCGAGCTCGAGGAGCCCCGGCGAGAGGGTGCGCGCCGTCACGTCGAGGTCGAGGCGCGGTCGGTGGGCGGCGTGACGGCGGGGCGCCTCGCACACGCGGTCGACGGCCGCCGGTAGGTCCGCATCCGTCGGCTCGAGCATCGTGCGAGGCAGGAAGCCCCCGATCTCGACCGGCCCGAGCGTCGGGTGATCGAAGGGTTGGAAGTCCCGGAATCCCGCCCCCCCGAGTGCGTCGTCGTTCCACAGGAGCCGATCGAGTTCGTCGGGGTCGTCGCCGGGACGTGCGTTGCGGGGATGACGCTGGATCCGGCCGACGGGCACGCGAACCGCCAACAGGCCGAGATGGTTCGCCGCCCAGTCGAGGTCGCTGCCGGCGTTGTCGCCTCCCGCCCGTCGCAGGAAGAGTCCCGTCGCGTCCGCGAGGTCCTTTCCGAGACGTTCGTACGCGCTGGCATCGACGTCCGCGGCGTTCCCGCGCTCGTTGGCGCGCAGGAGGCGCGTTCCGATGCTCGTGAAGCCGTACCAGGCGATCAGGGTCGGATGCGCGAGCGAGAGATCCATCAACGCGCGTGTTTCGGGTGCGAATCCCGGGAACGGGCCGTCTCCGGTCCATGGACCGACGCCGTCGAACGTTCCCGCCATCTGGCGCGTGAGATCCAGCGCGGGCGGATCCTCTCCGACCTCTCCGTCGGCGTCCGCGTCCAGACCCTCGCGGACGACGTGGTAGCGCACGGCGTCCCGCGCGTCGGCGTCCTTGACGAGAAGGCGGGGATCGCCGGTGACCGCCTCGGCCGGGGCCCCGTCGCGACGTGGATCGAGAGGACGCGCGGCGCCCACGCGCCAGCGTCCGTCGGAGCGAGGGATCCGCATCCACAGAACGAGTCCGTCTCCGTCGACGTCCGACGGCCCGTCCTCGCCGCGACGACCATCGCGATCGCGGTCGATGCGCAGATCCTCGCGCCCGACCGACACGCCGCCTTCCAGGAAGGCCGCGAGCCCGTCCGGATTCGGCACCGGAACGAGGACCCAGGTCAAACCATCGAAGTCCTTCGCCGCGTCGCGCGCGAGGCGGCGTGCGAGTTCGACGCAGGCGACGGTTCCGGCGGCGTCCCGATCGCCGAGGCCTCCGTGGACGAGCACCGCCGGACGCCGGGGCGGCCCGAGCACGAGCGCGTGCAGAGGACGACCCGATGCGCTCCGGCCGTAGGTCTCCAGGCGCCCGTGCGCGCCGGTGGGAAGGGACGTGGCGAGGTCGGCGAGCACGCGCGAGACCTCGTCGGGACCCAGGTAGCGGATAGCCGGCGGTGTATCCGTCTCGGGCTCCTCCCCCTGCGCGACGGCGCCGACGACGGCGAGGACCACCACGGATGCGAGCACCGCGAGGCGGCGCGGCGGGCGGGGACCGGGCGCGTTCGTCACGGCCGGGGAGGCTACCCCGGTATCCGTCCGGACGGTGCTAGACCTCACGGACCCACGGCTTCGCGGATCGGGTGCGGCCGGCCCGGCGCGGGCCCCCCCACCCGGAACCGGCGTCGCCGCGCGGTGTCCGATCGTTCGACCGCCTCGAAGGAGGACCCGATGCGTCTACTCGCCCGTTCCGCCCGCGCTCTCGCGGGGGTCGTCGCGGCGCTGCTTGCTGCGACGGTCGTCGCGGCCTCGGCGCACGGTGAGGAGGTCGCCATCCTCGTCGAGACGTCACCGACGCCCGGCGCCCCTCTTCCGGTCGTGGTGCGCACGGATGCGGCCGGCCCGGTCGAACTGACGCTCCTGCGTCTGGGCGCCGATCACGCGGCGGTGCGCGACGGCCGCATCGCCCTGACCGACGAGCAGATGGCATGGATCGCCGACGACCCCATGGCGCGCCAGGAGGCGGCCGGTTCGCCTCGCTTCGCGTTTCTCCAACTCGTCGCCGCCGAAGTCGTCGATCGACGGACCGTAACCGCCACGGCCAAGGAGCGCGTCGCGGTGACGTTCCGTCCGAACTCCCCGGGGGTTCACATCGTCGCTGCACGCTTCGGCCGTGCGCGAGCCTTCGCGCCGGCGCTCGTCACGGCGCTCGGCCTCATCGTCAAGCGTCACGCGGAAGGAACGACGGTCTGGTGCGTCGACCGGCGCACCGGACTTCCCTGGCGCGACGCGCGCGTGAAGCGCGTGGGCGACGACGCACCGAACGTGGCCGATCGACACGGTCTGGTCCGGATCGTCGGCGCGACCGAGGGCCCGGTGCGCATCGAGGCGCACGTACTCGACGGAGGGGAAGGCGGCGGTCGCCGCGTGCACCGCGCCTTCGGCACCACCGAATGGCATCCCGCCCTGGTCGCCGGGCGCAGGGTCCATCTCTCGACGCATCAGCCGGCGAGTCGGCCCGGCGAGGAGGTCGGGATCCGTGGGATCGTGCGCTCGGCGGGACCGGCAGGTCTCGTGCTCGACCCGACCGCACGGCAGGCGATCGTGCGGATCGAGGATCCGAGCGGCGCACGTCTCGGCGAGGCCGTCGCTCCGATCGCGCCGGAGACGGGAACGTTCGCGGCGCTCATCACGCTGCCGCCGACGGCGACGACCGGCATGGGCCGCGTGATCGCCACGATCGACGGCCAGGAACACGCCGGACCGATTCGGATCGAGGCGTATCGGCGACCCGCCTTCGAAGTCGTGGTTCGTCCGGGCGTCACGCGGGCAAGGCCGAGCACCCAGGTTCGCTTCGATGCGGCCGCGGCCTGGATCAACGGCGGCGCGCTCAAGGGCGCGCCGATCGCGTGGATCGCCACGCATACGCGGATCGCGCCGGAGCCATTCCCCGAGCGCGACTTGGTGCGTCTCTTCTTCGGCAGCGAGCGCGATGTGGCGCGCGCGACGACCGTCGCGGAAGGTCGCGGGCGTCTCGACGCCGACGGACGCTTCGCCATCGACGTGGACCTCTCGGCCGAGATCGAGGACGGATTCCTCGCTCTGGCCGCGATCGTCGAGGGGCCCGGCGGCATCCACGTCACGGGTCGGGCTTCGCTCGCGGTGCGCGCGACTCCCTGGCGACTCGCGCTGCGCACCGATCGCCGCGTCTACGCGCCCGAGGACCAACCGCGCGTCGAGGTGCGCCTCGACGCCGCCGACGAGGGGGCTGCGGAAGGCCGCGACGTCGTGCTCACCCTCGCGCGCATCGCCGACGACGGCGCCGAGGTCTGGGCCACCCCGACGACGATCCGTCTCGATCGCGACGGACGCGGAGAGGCGACGATCGCCCTCGGTGGGGAAGGTCGCTACCGCCTGCTCGCATCCGTCGTCGCGTCGGATGGCGCGGGTCCGAGCGCATCGGTCGAACTCGACGCGCTGGCGGTTCGCGTGACGCGAGGCCTGCCGGCACCCGCCCTGACGGTCGTCGCGGACCGCGACGCCTACGCGCCGGGCGAGACCGCGCGGATCCTGCTGCGAGCGCCGGCCGAGGTGCCGTCGGCTCTCGTCTCCATCGAGGGCGAGCGTCTCCTCGACGCGCGCGTCGTCGCTCTCGTCGACGGCACCGCCCGCGTCGACATCCCTCTCGACGCGAGTCACGCGCCGAACGTGTACGTGGCGATCTCGACCGTCGAAGGGGGTGAGGCCAAATCCGTCGTGCGGATGCTCCGCGTTCCGTCGTCCGCGCCGTTGCTCGACGTCCGCGTCGCGCCCGACGTCTCCGTCGCGCGTCCCGGAGCGAGCGTCGGATTCACGATCGACGTGCGCGACGACCACGGGGCGCCGGTCGGGGGAGCCGACGTTGCGGTCTCGATCATCGACGACGCGCTGCACAACCTCTTCACGAACCCCGCCGCCACGCTCGCGCGATTCTTCCATGCACCTCGTCGCAACGAGGTGGGCACCGACGCCCCGTTTCACGTCGCGGCGACCGGCCGCGGCGTCGTGCGGGAACTCGCCGTCGAGAAGCGGGCCCGCACGGGCGGCTACGGGGGGCCGGGCTCGCGGGCGCCGAGTCCCCCGAGCGCGGCCCCCGCGCCGAGATCGGACGCCGGCACTGCCGGGTCGCCTGACGAAGCCGCCAGAGACGAGAGCGAGGAGGCCCCCCTTTTCGGCGAGGACGTGAGTGAGGAGGTCCTTCAAGGCAGCGGCGGCGGTGGCCCGACGGCGGAGTTGCGTGACCATGCGGGCTCGGTCGAGGCCAAGAAGGGCGAGGGCGCGGCGGCGGTCCTCGTCGCGGAGGTCCGCCGATCCTTCCTCGCCTCGATCCACTGGTCGCCGCGGCTCGTCACCGACTCGGACGGCCGCGCTCGGATCGAGGCCGTGCGTCTGGCCGACGACCTGACGCGCTGGCGGGCGACCGCCGATGCGATCGACGCGCGCACGCGGGTCGGTCGCGGAGAGGCCGTCGTGCGGACGGAGCTTCCCTTCGAGGTGCGGTTGACGCTGCCGCGCTTCCTGCGCGAGGGAGACGAGACGCTCGCGGCGATCCATCTGCGGAATCGAAGCGAGGGCAGCCTCGGTGGAATCGCGATGCAGGCACTCCGCGACGGCGAGCCTCTCCCGATCGCTCCAGCCCTTCCGACCTCCCTCCCCGCCGGCGCCGTCCACGCAGGCTCCGCGCGATGGGACGCCGGCCAACCCGGGTCGCGCACGCTCCTCGTCCGCGCCGCGGCACGCGACGCCGCGGGCGACGAGGTCGGCGACGCGGAGGAACGTACGCTCGATGTGCATCCGCGTGGGATCGCACGCGTGGTCGCCTCGGTCGCCACGGCCGAGGAGGGACGCGCGTTGGTTCACGCGCGGGTTCCCGCGGACGCCGTGCCCGGTACATGGCGTGGCCGGGTCCTCGTGCAGCCCGGACTTCGCCATGCCGTCGAGGACGCGCTTCCCTACCTCGTGGACTACCCGCACGGATGCACCGAACAGACGATGAGCCGCTTCGTGCCCCTCGTCGTCGCCCTGGGTTCGCCCTGGCCCGGCGCGGGAGACCCGCACACGGGTGAGAGGGCGATCCGCGAACGTCTCGATCGCGGGATCGCCCATCTGGCGACGCTGCGGCACAAAGACGGCGGGTTCGGCTGGTGGCCGACGGACGCGTCGAGTGCCGAGATGACCGCGCTCGTCGCCGACGGCCTGCAGCGGCTCGCGATCCTCGTCTCGAACGACCCGCGCGTCGTTGACCTGCTGGCGGGCGCGATCGACTGGCTCGCGACGGAGGTCGCCCGACCCAACGACGTGGAGGCGGGCACGGCCGCGACGACGCCCAGTCTCGCCCTGCTCGCGCTCGCCCGCGCCGGTCGCCTCGAGCGCACCACCCTCGATGCGGCGATCGCCGCCTGGGAACGAGCGGGCGCCGCCCGGGATCCACTGCGCACGGCCATCCTGCTGCGCGCCGCGAACGCCGCGGGACGCACCGACGCCGCGGCTCGACTCGCCGCCCATCTTGACGACGCGGCGCGCCGCGAGGCGAACGGGCGCGTCCGGTGGGGAGCCGAGGACGGCCCGGTCGATCGCTACGAGCGGGATCCGATCCACGCGACCGCGGAAGCCGCGCTCGCGTTGCTCGAGTCCGGCGGAGACCGCGCTCTCGTTCGAGGCGCGGCGCGCTGGCTGCTCGACTCTCGGCGCGGCGGGACGCGCTGGGAGAGCACCCGCGACACGGCTGCGGCGGTCCGCTTCCTCGTCGAACTCGCCGTTCGCGAGGGGGATGCGGGGACGGTCGGGCAGGTCACCATCGCCAGCGAAGACGTGCCGCTCGCGGTGCTCGGCGCGGCCGGCGTGGCCCTGAAGACCGACCTCGATCCGGCGAGGCTCGAACCGGGCGCCGAGATCTCGATCGACGCGACGGGGGCGGGCGACGCGATCTACGACCTCGTCGTGGTCCTGGAAGGCGTCGAGGCCGGCGACGCACTCGACGCGATCGATGCGGGGTTGCGCCTCGAACGGACGTTCTGGATCGTCGAGCCGGTGACGACCGCCGAGGGCGTGGCCTGGCGGCGCCGCCCTCTCGAGGAGTCGGTCGAGGTCGGCACCTTGGTCGAGTCGGAGATCGTCGTCTCCTCGCCGGTGGATCGCCGCTACCTGATGCTGACCGAGCCACGTGTCGCCGGTTTCGAACCGGACGGCCTCGCCGGCATCGAGGTCGCGGGCGTCGCCTCCGTGACGCCGACCGAACGCGACGTTCGTGACGACCGCACCCACGACTGGCGGACGGCGCTGGGTTCCGGCGAACGGCTGCTCGTGCGCCATCGCTTCCGCGCGACGCACGTCGGCCGCTATCGCGCGCTGCCCCCACACGCCGAGTTGATGTACTACCCCGATGTCACCGGCCGCGGACGCGGCGAGGTCATCGAGGTGCGGCCGCGCGCCGAGGAGGGGCGATGACCCGGTCGAGGATTTTCGGCGCCGTCGCGGCGATCGCGCTGGTCATCGTCCTCGGCGCCCCCGGGGCGACGGGCGACGCTCCGCCGCCGACCGCGGCACCGCGCATCGTGCTCGAATCGCCGAGCGACGGGTGGACCGATCAACGCGTCGTGCGGATCGCCGGCGTCGTCGAGGGGTTCGCACCGCAGCGCGTGAGCGTGGTATTGAACGGCATCGAGGGCAGCGTCGGTGTCGAAGGCGGGCGTTTTGCGATCGAGCAGGTGCTCGCGCCGGGCTGGAACGGCATCGCGGTTCACGCTCGCGACGGCGCGACGTCGGCGCGTGCCTCTCGATCGCTCTACGCGGACGTACCGCGCAAGGATCTCCGGATCACGCTGACATGGGACACGGCCGCGACCGACATCGACCTCCACATCACCGGACCGGACGGCGAGACGATCTCGTACGAAAGGAAGCAAGGCAAGGCGGGCGGCACGCTCGATACCGACGTCACGCAGGGGTACGGCCCAGAGACCTACACGCAGTCCGCAGCGCCCTCCGGCACCTATCGGGTCGTCGCGCACTACTACGGTGCGCCCGATGCCAAGCCAACGCGGTTCGCCGTCTCGACCGTGCTTCGGGAGGGGACGCCGGACGAGGAGCGGGAAGTCCATCGCGGGGTGCTGCTTGCGCCAGGGGAACGCATCGCCGTCGTCGATCTCGTGGTGCCCTGACCCGAGGCGGGGATCCGGTCGGGAATCTCGATTCCCGCGTGGGGAATGTCGCAACTCCTTGTGCTGCAACGCTTTCCGTTCGTTCTCCACAGACTGTCCCCCCCACCTCGGACGATGAGGGGGTCTGCTGGAGACGTTCCGATGTCCACGCGCACGATCCGCCTTCTCGTCGCCGATCGCGAAGCCCGGTCGGAGTGGTTGACCGCCCTGTTCGTCGCTCTCGGCATGTTCGCCGCGATCTTCGCCTGACCCATCGAGCGGCGAGTCGGAGCGAACCCCGTACGATCGCCGCGTCGTGCCGGCGCGCTCGTTCTTCCACCGCCTC
>CAZPGF010000005.1:0-47382 GCA_964586025.1 uncultured Planctomycetales bacterium | reverse complement strand
GTACTCGAAGCACGCATAGCGCCGGGCACGGCGCGCGGCCCGCTCGGCACGCTCAACCGAGTTCTGTTGGCCCACGTACGGGAAGGTGCAACGGGGTGAGGACTACACGATACAGGCCGAGGAACTGGCAGTGCTTCCGATACTGGGGCCGGGTGCAGGACTCGACTGGGAAGACCGTGTGGTCTATCCAGTGCTCGATCTCGGGCAGTCCCTTGGGAGCACGATGACGATGGATCGACTGAACGCGATCCGCTGGCAGCAGGGCATTCACAGGCCGGCCGCCGTTGGCGTGGATGGTGGCTTCGCGCTGCGCCTCCCCCGCGCCCCATGGCACCTGTTCACTTGGGGGCCCAGCGGTTCGTCGTACACGTTCGTCCGGAACGACGCTCGCCACATCGAGACGCACGTCAGGGAGGAGGGCCTGCCGCAGGCTATCACCCTCCCCGGCGGCCTCGCGCTGGGGTCAGATGGCTGGGTTCTCCCGGGCCAACTTGACATCGATTCGGCGGCCATGGCGGTGGAGCGTCTTGCGAAGTTCGGGGGTAGATTCGCCGTGCGTGCTGACGAGATTGGCCCAAGCGCTACGCTGCCAAGCTCCGAGTTCCTGACGCTTCTCTCCCCGCGCTTTGGCCTCCTGTACGCAAGGCGCCAGCCCGCCGCCGTATTCACGCGTCCACCCGGCAGACTCTCCCTGCGGACCCACTCTTCCGAGGCTGTAGACCTCCAAATCGTCGGTGCTGTGCCGGGGGGTTTGAAAATGGGTAGGGGGAGCGCCCACCGTAGACGGAGACGTAGAACGTGCCATGGTGGAAGTCGATGGAGATCAGCGACGCAAGTGGTGCGGTCGTGAAGTCATGGTCAGACTCCTTGGTGACGAGGCTCGGGGCCCTGTACCGGGCGCTGTCCGCATCGATAGCGATCATCTATCGATCATGTCGATCCGATCTGTCCGATGGTGTGCGTCCTTTCGGGCGGCCATGCGTCTCGGGTGATGGCGGCGGACCGACGGCCCCCGGCAGCCGCCACGACAACCCCGCGGGCCGGAGACCTGATGATGGACCTCCTTCTTGGATTGGCCGCCCTGGCCCTTCTCGCCGTCGTGGCGATCGCCCCCTTCGCGGGTGCATCCGATGCAACGACCGATCCGACCCGTTGTTGCACGCGGTGCGAGCCCGGCTGCTGCGACGACTGCGCCGAAGACTGCGAAGCGGGATGCTGCGACGCCTGCCCCACCGATTGCTGCGCCGGGCCGGCCGGAAAGTGACCGCGATGGCGAACCCGCCCATCATCCCCGGCATGAGCGAGGCGGGTTCGCCCCCCTTCGATGCCACGACGGCCTGGACGGAGTTCGGGGACCGGCTTCGCACCTGGCTCGAGCGCCGCGTGGCGCAGCCCGCCGACGCCGAGGACCTGACCCAGCAGGTGTTCCTGCGCCTGGCGGCGAAGCCTCCCGCCGTGGAGACCAACGAATCGCTCGGGGCATGGCTCTGGCGCGTGGCGCGCAACGCCCTCGTGGACCACTACCGGCGGCGAGCGTTGCGGCGTGTGGACACGCTCGACGACGACGTGCCCGCCGAGCAGGGGGAAGCGCCGCATGCATCCCTCGTGCGGTGCCTGCGCCCCATGCTGCGTGGCCTGCCGCCGATCTATGGTGCGGCCGTGCTCGAGGCCGACCTCGAGGGCAGGCGACATGCCGACCTCGCGGCGGAAGCGGGCGTCAGCGTTTCGGCCATGAAGTCCCGCGTCCAGCGTGGGCGGCGGATGCTGCATAACCTGCTTCGCGACTGCTGCGGCGTGACCACGGAGGGGGAGTTCGACGGCGAGATGGACTGCGGTGGATGCGACGGCGCGTGACGATCCGGCGACTCGCCTTCGACATCCTGCGAAACCCTGTTCGGTGGATCGCCCGGGAGGCCAGCGGCGGACCCCGGCCCGTGCCATCCCCTCGCCCTACGCTCGCGTGACGGCCTCTCCCAGGCGGAGGCACCGGTTGCGTGCATCGCAACCGCCAGGCCGATCCGACTCGCGAATCGCTGGAACGCTCTGGAGCCGCGCAGGGTTCGGAGGAGTCCCTCGGCCGCGCGGTTCACGGCCCCGCGATCACTTCCCGGACTGCTGCTCCAGCCGCTGGAGCGCGGCTCGCTTGCCGAGGCGGCGCACGGCAGCCCATGCGGCGAGGGGGCGGGCCTGGGGGCGCGAACGCCCCTTCTCCCAGTTGAAGATCGTCAGCTCGCTGACACCGACCAGGCGGGCGTAGTCCTTCGCTGACAAGCCGAGGCGCTTGCGGTCCGAGGCGACCCACTTCGGCGAGAACCGCACGTCGGGGGCGTCGGAGGTGATGTCGGATGCGACGCGCACCCGGCCGTTCGATCGCTCGATCGCGTCCAGTCTGCGCACCAACTCCGCGTTCTGACGCTTCAGGGCCGCGAGCGCGATTCGCTGCTCGTAGACGGTCTTTCGCAGCGAAGTCACGCTGCCGCGCACCTCCTTGCGAGCGAGTCGTTGAATCTCGGACTTCAGGACGGTGGCAACGTTCGGCATGGTTACTCCAATCACAAGAACATGGCGAAGGCTACCGCTGGGCAGGGGATGCTCAAGGAAACGCAGGGTCGGGAGTCCCGCCCTCATCGGAACTCCTTGCGCTCCGACTCATCCGGACGACGCGGCGATCCGACCTGGGGTCGCTTGATCCGGGCGAGTTTCGGGAGGTGCGGCGAGGGCCGAGGGCGGACGGACCGGCTCCGCGCGGAGCGGTGGGGCCGCGACAATTGCCTGGTCCGCCCGAGCGCGTCCCGCCCGGCGCGGGCTGCGGTTGCCCTGTCCCCCTCCCCCCATACCATGCGCGGCCCGTTCAGCCGACCCGGTCGGCCGGACGGGGCCATCCGCGGACGGGGGGAGCGTGGCGTAGGGACTCGGGGGAATCCGGGCATCGCTGCTGCGCGCTCGCCGGCTACGTCCGCGCGATGGTCGTCGACACCACAAGCTCGATCCTGAAAGGGGGTCTTCATGCGATTCGTCGCTCACGTCGTTTTGGCTTCATTCCTGCTGGCAGCGTTGACTGCCTGCGGCGGCGGCGGTGGAGGTGGAGGCAATCCGCCGCCTCCCAGTCCGCTCGGTGAGAAGGCACTTGCACTGGCCGATCGTCTCGTCTCGGCGCATCTCGACAACGGCGCGCACGACTGGCGCCAGAACGTTTGGCCGTACGTCACGTCCGTGACGGGATACCAGAACGTGACGGGCGTCACCGTGCTCGGGCAACTGCGAGCCTACCTCGTCGATCCCGTCGAACTGGCCGCGATCGAACCGAAACTCCACTCGACGACGGACTATCTGCTCGGCGTCTTGCAGGACTTCGTGGACGACGTGATCACCAGCGTCAGCCTGCCCAACTTCATCTACCTGAGCGAGTACCGGGATGCGTTCGGACTGACGATCGCGGAGTGGAATCTCGTCGAGCAGGCGTTCGCCAAGCTGCTCTTCGACCGCAACGCGACGGACGGGACGGATGCCGGCGTGATCTGCGATGGCGTCTGGAATCGCATCTTCACCGGCCGCGCCGGAATCCCCGGCATCCGTGGCTGGGACCTCGCCTTCGTGTACAAGGCCCTCGTCGCGATGGCGTGGCCGCAGAGCGAGTTGGACTGGGCGTTCACCGCCACCGTGTCCCTGGACGTGCCTCCGCTCGGCCAGACCTACGGCGATGTCTCCCCGCCGCACGTCCTCGAGATCGCCGCCATGCACGGCGCGTCGCCGACGGCCGCGGCGTGGTACGCCGCGCTCCAGGCCCGCATCCAGGTGGAGACGGTCGGTCAGTCGGTGGCGGGAGACCGGCAGGCGACCGCGTACGCGGTCCTGGCCCTGCAGGCGCGTGGTGAAGACTACGCGCCGTTCCTGGCGTGGCTCGACAGCGAGATCGGTGTCGACGGCTCTCTTCCCGAGAGCGACGGCTACGAGTACTTCGAGATCATGGGCGAGGTGCTCGACGCGCTCGCCCGATAGAGCGCCGGGCGCGGCCGCCTGGCCACTCGTGCTCCGCGGCGGCGACGGTCCCCGTCGCCGCCGCGGGCCCATCAGCGATGCGTGCAGGCCCCCGAGTCACAGACGTCGGCCCAGGCGGCGAGCACGGCGATCGCCTCGGACGTTTCGGTCGCTTTCGAGAACGAACCGATCCGGTTTGGTCCGGGGAGGTTCTCGCGCAGCGTCAACACGTCTTCGGGCAGGAAGAGGTAGTCGCTCAACGGATGGATCGAGACCCATCCGTTCATGAGCGAACCGTCCGTCGTCCGCTCGGTGTGGCCCAGTCCCAGGCTGTGGCCGATCTCATGCGCCAAGACCGCGGCCATGCTGCGCGCCAACGCATGCACGACGAACGCGATGTCCTCGGCGCGGCCGTCGATGGCGCCCTCGCCGAACAGGAGCGCGTCGATGCGCTCGAGATCCACGTCGTCGATCGGATGCGTCGCACAGGAGCGGCCCGCGAGATCGTAGGTCGCCTCGACGTGCATCACGATCCGGTTGACGTAGACGCCGAGCGAACCCAGGTTGCTGCCCGGGCTGTTGTTCTCGTGCAGGGTGTTGCCGTTGTCCCGGAGGGCCGTTCCGACCATGCCTCCGGCGCTGCTCTCCGAGATCGCCATCACACTGTAGGCGCTCGGGGTCGCCGCGAGCGAGCGCCCGGGGGCCGGCATCGGGTGGATGCTCTCGGGACGCTCGATGGGGAACGAGATTGCAAGTCCGGTCGCGCCGTCCTCGCCGTTCTGCTCGCGCAGGTAGAAGCGATTGAGGTGCTCGAGAACCGCCCGCCGCACCACGAGGTCGGTCTTCTGATCGACCTCGCGCCCGAGCGAGCCGTGGCTCGCCGCGCCGCGAAGGCCGAGTTGGGACAGCGCGCGATGCCAGTCGCTCGCATAGGGATGGACGCCGGTCTTCGACTCGAAGTCCACGTACCACACGTCCGTCGTGCCGAAGCGCGCGATGTGGCTCGCCACCGGATCGGGTCGGACGGGGACGTGCAGGACCGCCGTCTGCCCGGTGAGGTGATCGGTTGCGCGGATCGTGTCCGTCGCGCCCGCGAAGCCACAGGGTCCCGGAACGTACCGAGCACGGTGCGTGCTCTCGGTGACGAGGATGCCGCCCGTTCCCGGTCCTTCGAGGTCGAAGCTCACCTCGCCCAGGGCGCCCACCGCCTCGACTCGAACGACGCGTCCGCTCCACGCCGCGCCGAAGCGAAGGCCTTCGGAGATCGACAGGCCGAACGTTTCGACCGGCAGGAGCAGCGAGCGGTCCGCCTCCTCGCCGCCGGAGACCGCGCGCACGACCACCGGGAACGCGCCCGATTCGGCGGGCAGGCCGACGATGCGCCCATCGTTGGTCAGCGAGAGCCCGGTCGGAAGTCGGCCCGACGCGAGGTGGAACCACACCTCCCCCTTGCCTCCGCGGGTCTCGATGCGCGTCGCGGGGTAGGGGACGTCGCGCTGCGCGGGCGGCAACTGAGAGGTGACGATCGCGAGCGACTGGACCGGCGCGCCGGTCTCGATCGTCGGGTCGATGATGTCGTTCGTGCCGGTCGCGAGGCCGCCGCCGCAGCCGCCGAGGGCGGCGAGCGCGAACGCAGCCAGCAGGCTGCGGAAGGGGCGCCGAACACGGGCCGAAGCCCGCGGTGCGCCGGACGTGTCGGATCGCTGGACCATGGGGCGCCCTCACGGCGCACCCACCCCTGGGCAGGACCTGCCACGTCCTGCCACCTCACGGGGTGTTTATCGACCCGTCCTTGGGAGGGGCTGAAGAGGCGGCCTCGCGTGGCTCGCCCTCCCGGGTGCGCCGAGCGCCGCCCGGCCGACCGGGCGACTCCCCCGCCTACACCCCGGTGTGCACGCTGGCGTCACCCGTTTCCGCGGGCCGCGGGGCGGGCCCGATCCCGGCGTCGGGCGACTCAGACGGCGATCGATGCGTCCCCGCCGAGACGATCCCGATACGGCTCGAGCGCGGGCCCGACGTGCTCGTCGAGGAAGCGCCGAGCCTGGCGTGACGCCAAGCCGGTGTAGCGCTCCGGCGCGAGCAGCGCATCCCAGTCGAGGTCGAACGCCTGGAACGCCGCATCGCCTCGCAGGCGCCGCAGCAGGTCGTTCGCGCGACCCGCGAGGACCTCGTTCTTCGCGGCGAGGCTGTGGACGCGAACTCGCTCGTGGAGCGCCTGCCGATCGCCGCCCGCGCGGCTCGCGCGAAGCAAGATGTCCTCCGTCGCAAGGAACGGCAGTTCCTCCTCGAGGCGCCGTCGCACGACGTGCTCGTTGACGTGGAGTCCTCGCCCCACGTTCGTCACGAGGCGAATCACCGCGTCCGTGCCGAGGAACGCCTCGGGAAGTACGATGCGCCGGCCGGCGCTGTCGTCGAGCGTCCGTTCCAGCCACTGCGTGCCGGCCATCGTCGCCGCCTCGGGGATCAGGGCGATCACGTGCCGCGCGAGGGACGTGATCCGCTCGGAGCGCATCGGGTTCTGCTTGTACGCCATGGCGCTCGAACCGATCTGCTCCTTCTCGAACGGCTCGGCCACTTCGCGCAAGCCCGAGAGCAGGCGCACGTCGTGAGCGAAGCGCATCGCGGAGACCGCGACCCCCCCGAGCACGGCGACCACGTCGTAGTCCGCGCGTCGCGGGTACGTCTGTCCCGAAACCGCGACGGCGCGGGCGAATCCCATCCTCTCGGCGACGCGGCGGTCCAGTGCCTCGCACCGATCCGCGTCGCCGTCGAACAGGCCGAGGAACGACGCCTGGGTGCCGGTCGTGCCCTTGCTTCCGAGGAACGGCACCCGCTCGCGTGCGGCGCGCACCGCGTCGAGATCCGCGAGCAGATCCTGGATCCAGAGGCAGGCGCGCTTCCCGACCGTGGTCGGTTGTGCGGGCTGGAAGTGGGTGTAGGCGAGGCAGGGGAGGTCGGCGGTGCGGGCGGCGAACCCAGCCAACGCGTGGATCGCGTTGGCGAGGCCCAGGGCGACGAGATCCAGTCCTTCGCGCACGAGGATCGCGTCCCCGTTGTCCGTCACGAAGCAACTCGTCGCGCCGAGGTGGACGATGCCGCGTGCCTCCGGCGCCTCGTCGCCGAACGCATGGACATGCGCCATCACGTCGTGGCGGAAGCGCGCCTCGTACCGCGCCGCGTTCTCGAAGTCGATTCGATCGCGTGCGGCGCGCAGCGCATCGATCTGCGCGGCGGTGATCGGCAGTCCGAGTTCGCGTTCGACCTCGGCCAACGCGATCCAGAGATCGCGCCACACCTCGATCCGGCGTCGTGCGGAGAACAGCCGGCGCATCACGGCGCCGGCATACCGCGTGGCGAGCGGGCTTTCGTAGTCGTCGTGGCGGTCGCTCAAGGAGTCCTCGGAGGCAAGAGCACGAGATCGCCCGATCCGTCGGGATCGCGCACCACGCGCCATCGGTCGGGTGACGGCGTCGGATGCCCGGGGTCGCTCAATCGTTCGTCCACGTACTGCGCGAAATAATAGAACGCACGCTGGATCGTGCCGCGCACGTAACGCGTGCCCGGATTCAGGCCCTCCAGGTCGGAGCGGACCTGCAGCACCTCGAGCCTGCCGCCGAGATCGAGCTTGGCGCGCGCCGCGGAGATGGTCGCGGTACGCGAGGATGGGCCGTTCAACTCGAGGCGGAGATCGGCCAGGACGTGATTGATGAGGTCGAACTCGGGAAGCTCTCCGGCCTCGATGCGCTCGTACGAGTCGCGCAGCAGTTCGAGGTTGTTCAATAGGTACGCCTCCGCCTTGGCGCGCGGCCAGGCGGGCCCGCTCTCGAAGTCGCGGTGGCGAGGCGGCACGAAAGTGAGGGCATGGCCGTCGCCCGTCCACGTCCGTTGGAGGTTCAGCAGTGCGATCCAGAAGCGCTGCTGCTCCGGGATCACGGAAGCCGCTCCGCCGGTGCGATGCCGTCATCGTCGCGAAGCAGGCGTTGCAACTCGTCGCGGGCGTCGGCCTCCAGGTGCCCCTTCGCGACCGCCACGTCGAGGGTGCGGCGTGCGAGCCGGCGGTAGAGATCCGCGAGCGGCGGGGGCAGATCGGCGAGCGCGCGCAGGTGACGCCGCACGGTTCCGACGTCGCCCCGCGCGATCGGGCCGGTCAGCGCGTCGGGCAGGCCCACGCGCTCGAGATTCGCGATCGTGCCCTTCAGGAGCGGCAGCAGCGCCGGCAAGGCGAGTTCGGCATCGACGCCGGCGCGCACCATGAGTTCGACGGCGTAGTCGATCAGTCCGACGGCGAAGTTGGACGCGGCCGACGCGGCCGCGTGGTACAGCGCCTTGCCGCTGGAGCCGACCCGAATCGGACGTCCGCCGAGGGTCACGACCACCGAGTGCAGGACCTCGATCGCCTCGGGGTCGCCGTCGAGCGCGAAGAACGTGTCGGGAAGCATCGCGATCGCCGTCTCGACGTCGGCGAAGCTCTGCAGGGGATGAAGCGCGCCGCGCAGTGCGCCCGCCGCGACGACGCCCGAGAGGATGCCCGCCGGCAGGCCGCCCGCGCAGTGCGCCACGACCGCGCCGGTCCGCAGCGCACCGCCCGCGGCGACCTGGATCGCGACGCCCGCGATCGCGCGATCGGGCACGGCGAGCAGGACGAGGTCGGCGCCGAGCGCCGCCATCGCGGGATCGCCGACGACCTCGCCCATGCCGATGCTGCTGGCGGCGGCCTGGGCGCTGCGGCGATTGCGGCTGCAGACGGCGACGACCTGGTAGCCGGCGCGGCGCAGCAGGACACCCAGCGAGGTTCCGAGGACGCCGGCTCCGATGATCGCGATGTTCATGCGGGGTCCTCGGACGCAGAGGTGCCTACGGTACCGGCCGGAGCATTCCAACTCTCCCCCCCGGCACGGAGCAGGGCGAACGGCAGCCTCCAGGTGCCGCGTGCGGCCGCGAGGCGGAGGAGACCGCGGACGACCTCGCGCGCGCCCGACGCCGCCTTCTCGAGCGACTCGCCTCGGGCCAGACGTGCGGCGAGAGCGGCGCTGAGCGCGCAGCCCGTTCCGTGGAACGGGCCTCCCGGAACGCGGCGGGCGCCGAGTCGCGCCACCTCGCGTCCACCGACGAAGAGGACGTCCACCGCGTCGGGTGCGTCGTCGTGTCCGCCGGTCCGAAGGACGGCTCGAGACACCGTCGAGAGCAGGCGCCCGGCGGCCCCGTCGCTCTCGTCGGCGACCCCTAACCGTGCGGCAAGGGCGCGCGCCTCCGGGCCGTTCGGCGTCGTCACGGTGGCGCGGGGGAGCAGACGTCCGACAAGGCCGCGGATCGCCTCGTCGTCGAGTCGCCACCCGCCTGCCGAAACGGAGAGGACCGGATCGAGCACGATGGGGGCCTCGACCTCGAGCAGCGCGTCGGCGACGGCATCGATGGAAGCGGCGTCGGGCAGGAGGCCGATCTTCACCACGTCCGGCGCGCCGAGCGCGAGCGCATCGGCGATCTGCGCGCGCAACAGTTCGGCAGGAACCGCCATCAGCCGATCGAGGCCCTTCGGCCCTTGGCTCGTGACCGCGCTGACCGCGCCGCCGCCCTGGACGCCGTGGCCGGTCAGCATCGCGAGATCCGCGGCCAGCCCGGCTCCGCCCGTGGGATCCCAACCCGCGACGACGAGCGCGCGCGGCGGCGTCGATACCCGCATCCGACCTCCCTGGCTCGGGCGACGAGTATGGAGCCGTTCGGCGGAGTTTGCGTCCGTTCCTCGGGTGGGACGCAGGAGGGGACCTCTCGCGGGTCGGCCCGAGAAACCGATCCAGATCGCTCGGACCGTTCGGCGGGGTTCGCAGATCGGGGGCGATTGGGCCGCGCTCCCCGTGACGGGGATAGACTCCGGCCCGCCCCGGCCGGCCGGGGCCGGAGGGTTCGAGTCGATGCGTCATCCCTTCCGCCGTCGCGCGGGACTCGTTCTGCTCGCGGGCGTCCTCGGCGTCGGGTCCTTCGCGTACGGCGCCCGCCCGGCCCGCGCCGACCTCGGCGACGCCGAACTGCGCGCCGCCGTCGCCGCCGCGCGCGATCGCGTCTACCCGGCCCTGGTGAACATCCTCGTCGTGGACCGCGTGTTCAGCCAGGGCCGTGAACGCCGGGCGCTGTCGGCGGGAAGCGGTGTGATCGTCAGCCCCGCCGGCCACGTCCTGACGAACTACCACGTCGCCGGGACCGCGCAGCGGATCACGTGCAAGCTTCCGACGGGCGAACTGGTCGATGCCGACATCGTCTGCCGCGATCCGCAGACCGACCTCTGTGTGCTCGCCCTGCGGATGGGGCAGCGCGAGGATCCCAGCACGCCGCTGCCGTTCGCGAGCATCGGCGATTCCGACCGCCTGCAGGTCGGCGACCACGTCCTGGCCCTGGGCAACCCCCAGAGCCTGTCGAGCTCGATCACGCTCGGCATCGTCAGCAACACGGAGCGCGTGTTCACGAGTTTCGCCGGCGACCGCATCGAGGGCATGGAACTCAACGGCGAGGCCACCGGCGTCTTCAACCGGTGGATCCAGCACGACGCGCTGATCCTGCCCGGCAACAGCGGCGGCCCGCTCGCCAACATGAGCGGTCAGGTCGTCGGGATCAATACGCGCGGCGGCGGTGGCGTCGGCTTCGCGATCCCCGCGACGACCTGTCGGAAGGTGTTGAACCACGCGCTGACGTTCGGCGAGGTCCGTCGAGGATGGATCGCAGCGACGTTCCTGCCGGTGACCGGGCTCGGCCGGCGCACCGGTGCGCTCGTCGCCAACGTGTTGGCGGACGGCCCCGCGGCGGTGGCCGGCATCCGCCCGGGCGACGTCGTGCTCTCGATCGGTGGCGCTCCCGTCCGGGTCGAGGGCTTCGAGGACGTGCCCGTCCTCCTCGCGCGCATCGCGGACATCAAGCCGGACTCGAAGGTGCCGGTCGAGATCGAGCGGAACGGTCAGAAGGAGGCACTTTTCGTCGACGTCCGGCGCATGCCTCCCTTCCGCGGCGAGGAGCGCGTCTTCCGCGTCTGGGGCGTCAGCGCGATGGAGATCACCGGCCTGATGGCCCAGGCTCAAGGCTGGCCGGACACCAAGGGGGTCCTGCTGCGCACGATGCGGCCCGGGAACGCGCCGGACGCGGCCCGACCCGCGCTGCAGTCGGGTGACGTGATCCTCGAGATCGCGGGACGGCCCGTCGAAGGGCTCGACTCGTTCGCCGCGCTGCAAAAGGAGCACGAGCGCAGCAAGTCCCTCGCGGTGCGCTTCCGCCGGGACAACGAGGACATGATCACGGTGCTCGACTTGAGCGAACGCCCCCGCCGCCGCGGCAGCGCCGAACTGTCGAAGGCGTGGCTCGGACTGCGGACGCAGGTGCTGACCCAGAGCCTCGCCAGCGCGCTGGGTCACGAAGGCCGCAAGGGCTTCCGCGTGACGCGCGTCCTCCCCGCGACGGAGGCCGAGAAGGCGGGTCTGCGCGCGGGTGACATCCTCCTCGCGCTCGACGGCAGTCCCCTCAACGCCAGCAACCTGCAGGACGGCCAGATCCTCCAGCGTCGCATCGAGGACATGGACATCGGCGTCGAAGCGCGCTTCCAGGTCCTTCGCGACGGCGCGGAGGTCGAGGTGAAAGTCCTGCTCGAGGAGACGCCCGGCACCGTCGCCGACGCCCGTTCGGAGGAGGACACGATCCTCGAGTACAAGGTGCGCGAACTCACGTACCTCGATCGCGTGGATCGCGAGCTTCCGATGGATCTGACCGCGCTGCTCGTGCAGGATGCCGAAGACGGCGGCTGGGCGGCGGTCGCCGGACTTCAGGCGGGCGACGTGCTGCTCTCGCTCCAGGGGGAGCCGGTGCCGACCATCGCGACGTTCAAGGACATCACCCGACGTCTTCACGACGCGCGCCCCGAGCGCGTGCGATTCTTCGTGCGGCGCGGACGCGACACCACGTTCGTTTTCGTGCGACCCGACTGGCCGATCGTCGGCAAGTGAAGGAGATTCGATTCATGCGCGCTGCACTCTGCTTCGGACTCGCTCTCGCGGTGTGTCTCGTCTTCGCGCCCCGCGCCGGGGCGGACGACGGCGCCGCGGTCGCCCCTGCTCCGACGTCCCAGGAGTCGCTCGTCGCGGCGCGTTCTCCGGCGGTCGTCTCGGTCCGCCTGACGTTGCAGATCGCGTTCACGTTCGGCGGGACGGTGCGAGAGCAGGAGTTCAACCAGACGACCACCGGGGTGATCGTCCACCCGCGCGGTCTCATCATGTTGCCGTCCGAGATCTTCACGCCGAACCTCCGGCGTCGCGACGCCGACGTGAAGGTGACGCCGTCGAGCATCCGCGTCGTGTTCCCCGGCGATCCGAAGGAGTACCCGGCGATCCTCGGCGCGAAGGACAGCAAGTTGGGTCTCGCCTTCGTGCTGATCCGCGACCTGGAGGGGCGCGAGATCGCCTCGCTCAACCTGTCCAAGCGCGCGGCGCCGAAGGTGGGCGACACGCTCTGGGGGGTGACCCGGTTGAGTGAGGATTTCGATCACGCGCCCGTCTGCAGCGAGGTCGCGGTGATCGCCTCGATCACACGGCCCCGTGCGTGCTGGGCGGTGGACGACGCCAACCGCTTCCGCGCGGAGCCGCTCTACACGAAGGACGGCGCCGTCGCCGGCGTCGTAGCGCAGCAGGAGGGCGTCGGCGAGGACGCCGACACCCAGATCTGCCTCCTTCCGTTGAACCTCGTCGAGACCACGATCGAGCGCTCGATGAAGATGGCCGAGCGCGCGCTCGAGGACGTCCTCGCGGCCGAGGCCGAGGCGAAGGCGTCCGGGGAAGAGCCGAAGGACGAGGGGGCCGACGAGAAGCCCGACGACAAGCCGGAGACGGAGCCGGACGGAGAGGGCTCGGGCGAATGAGAGGGTTCGCGCTCGTCGCAGTCGTCCTCGCGGCCCGATCGCCGCTGGCGGCGGCGGATCGGGCGGTGTCGGTCCTCGACGCGCCCGCGCTCGTCGTCGAGATCGACGCGGCACGACGTGCCGGAGACGTCGAGCGCCTGGAGGCGCTCGTGCGTGTCTCGGCCGAGGCGCACAACCGGTGCCGTACGGCGGGGGCTCGTTCGCGGCTGCGCACGCATCTGGGAGAGATCGTCCGCGGCGGTCCGTCCGAAGGCGTGCGATCGCATGCCGCCGACGCCCTCGGGTTGCTCGATGATCGCGCCGCCGCGTGGCGGGAACTGCGACGCGTGTTTCCCGATCCGCGCGGCGAGGTGGTGTCCGAGTTGGGCCGCCGGGTGCTGCGTTCGGTCGGCCTGCTGATGCACGATCCGGGCGTGGACGACCTGAAGCGATTCGTGCGGGAAGGCCGCGACCCCGAAGCCGTCGGCATCGCCGCCGAGGCGCTCGGCCGGTTCCGCTTCAGCCGGGTCCGCGTCGCGATCCTCGGCGCGTTGCATGCGCTCGGTCGCGACGCCGTCGCGAACCCCGCGCGCGGCGCAGCACCGGAGGATGACGTCCGTCAGGCGTGGATTCACGTCGTCGCGCGGACGGTGGCCGCGATGGACCACATGACCGGCCGCCGCGTCGGCTCGCTGGACCGCTGGACGAGACTCCTCGAGGAACACGAGGGTCGCTGGGACGAGCTGTTCGAGACGCCGGCCCGCTAGCGGGTCGTGGCGATGGGTTCCGCGTGCCGCGAGCGGGCGAACGTGCGGCATCCCGACGGGAGGGCGACCGACGTGCCGACATCTGAGCGACGAGCGGGACCGACGAGACCGCGCCGCCGTCCGGTTGGTCGGGGCGCGATCTCGCGGAGCCGCCCGTGAGTCGCGTCCACCTCGACGCCTCCTCCGTCGGGCCGTGGCCGGAGCGCGCCGCGCGCGATCGCGCCGTGCTGCGCGTCCTCCTGATCGAGGGCGCGATGAACGTCGTCGTCATCGTCGCGAAGGTCGTTGCGGGGACGATGACCGGTTCGCTCGCGCTGCTGTCCGACGCGCTGCACAGCCTGACCGATCTCGGCAACAACGGGATCGCGTTCGGGGTGATGCGGCATGCGGGACGCCCGCCCGACCACAACCACCCGTACGGTCATCGAAAGTTCGAGACGTTGGCCGTGTTCGCGCTCGCGATGCTGCTCGTGGTGCTCGCCGTGGAGATCGCGATGCGCGCGCTCGTCGGCGATCGCCCTCCGGTCGCCGACAGTTCCGTCGCGATGGCGATCATGATCGGTGCGCTGATCCTGAATCTCGCGGTGAGCATGTGGGAGCGTCGGCGCGCACGCGAGCTCGACAGCGACCTGCTGCTTGCCGACGCGACGCACACCCTGTCCGACGTGATCGGGGTGGCGGTCGTGATCGTCGGTTGGCAGCTCGCGGCGAACGGGCACCTCTGGGCCGAGACGGTCGCGACGCTGCTCGTCGCCGCGTTCGTGTTGTTTCTCTCGTTCGGTCTCTTCCGCCGCGCGATTCCCGTCCTCGTGGACGAGGGGGCCGTCGATCCCGAGC
Source organism: uncultured Planctomycetales bacterium (assembly GCA_964586025.1). Lineage (GTDB taxonomy): Bacteria > Planctomycetota > PLA2 > PLA2 > JAEUHO01 > JACKGW01. Next base: position 32,934 of record CAZPGF010000005.1, on the reverse strand, counting down.
GCCTGCGCGAGGTGTTGCGGACCGTCCCCGGCGTCCGCGAGGTACGCCGCGTCCGTTCGCGCCGACTCGCCGACCGCGCGTTCGCGGACGTGGTGGTCGCGGTGGACGATCACCTCTCGACCGAGGACGGCCACGCAATCGCCGACCGCATCGAGTCCGCCCTCGCCGCCGCCTTCTCCGTCGAGGACGTCTCCGTCCACCTCGAACCCGTCTCGGTGCCGTCACCGACGATCGGATGACGGTGGTACGCGTTCAGGGGGCCTTCGGCCCTGCGGGCGTGCGGCTTCGCAGATCGGGGGCGCTCAGGCCGCCGTGTCGGGCTAGAGTGGTCCACCACACGTCGCCCTCCACGGCGACCTTCCGCTCCCCGCCTGCGAACCCGGACCGGCGGTGAACGCCAAGGGAAGGCACGCTCTCGGCGAATTGGATCGCGATCGGACGTGCGGGGCGATTGCCGGGCCTGAACGGATACGGACGGTGGTATCCGTTCAGGGGGTCTTGGGCCCTGCGGACGTGCGGCTTGGCCGATCGGGGGCGATCCGGCCGCCGGGTCGGGCGTCGGTCGCGATGGGTTCGAGGGGCGTCGGGTGCCGGGACGCGACGGGTCGGGTAGGCTTCGACCCGCGGGAGCGAGGACGCTCCCGGGAGGCATGGTCATGCGACTCGCTCGCGTTCGACTCTCGGCGGCCGTCGCGTCGATGCTCCTCGCGGCGTGCGGGGGCGGCGGTTCGGGTGGCTCCCCGCTGCCGGACCCGCCTCCGAACGCCCAGGAACTCGTGCAACAGGCCCTCGAGACCTGCGTCCGGGCGAGCCTCGACGAACTGCTCGCCGTCCAACAGATCCTCGAGGCCGCCGCCTCGGGTGGGCAGCAACCGGACTTCCGCACGACCGGGGTGGACCTTTCGAACTTCTCGGCCCCCGGGGTGATGTGGGCCGGCGACCTCGACGGCGACATGGTGGACGACGTCACGGGGACGTCGCGGCTCGGCGGCCTCTCGCTCGAGCAGATGCTCGCGCTCGTCGCCGCGCTGTCGGCCCCAAGCCCGGACTATGCGTCGATCTTCGCTGGGCTTCCCTCGGGCACGGCGATCTCGTCGGACTTCGTCGCGACGCTCGGCCCGAACACCTCGACGGGTGACGTCGTGCTCGTGATGTCGAACCCGACCGGACAACAGGCCGTCCCGGACGCGACCAGCGGCACGCTCATCACATCCGGTCTGGTCTGCGACGTGACGTGGTCCTGGTCCGATCTCGCGATCGCCGACCTCGCCACCCAGCCGTACCCGATCGCCGAGTTCGACTTCGACGCCGCGACGGCGCAGGGGCACATCCTCGGCACGGTCCACATGAACGGGACGAATCAGGCGACGATCGAAACGGTGCTGCTCCCCAGCCAGTTCCAGAGCGACTTCCTGCTGGATCTGGACACCGGACTCGTCACCCCGCTCTGACCGTTCGTCCGACGGCCGATCGATCGGGAGGAGCCGATCGACGGGCGGAGCAGGCGGCCCTTCGGAAACGGCTCCTGGGCCCTCAGGACGAGGCGAGACGCGCGAGGGCCTGCTCGCGGCCGAGGATCTCCAACGTCTCGAAGAGCGGCGGACTGACCAGCGTGCCGGTCGAGGCGACGCGGATCGCCTGGAACAGTTCGCGCGGCTTCCAACCGGTCTCCTCGACGAGGGCGCGCAGCGTGGCCTCGATCGCGCCGAGTTCCCACGCGGGCAGCGCCGCGAGGTTCTGTCGCGCGAGGGCGATCACGTCGTGCGTCGCGTTCACGTCGCGACCCTTCGGCACGAGATCGGTCTCGGACCCGTGGGCGCGATCGCCGAGGAAGAAGCAACGCGCCAGCGAGGACCACTCGTCGAGGGTCTTGATCCGCTCCTGGGTGATCGGCACGACCCGACGCACCATGTGGCGCAGCGGCTCTCCGGAGAGGCCGTCGCACTCGGCCGCCCACGCGGCCAGCGCGTCGTCGTGGCCGACGCGCGGCGGCAGGGCGCGCGCCTCGCGGTAGACGAGGTGTTCGACGATCCGCAGGGCGAGGGCGTCGTGGTCGAGGCGGCGGATGTGCTCGCCGTTCAGCCAGGTGAGTTTGTCGAGGTCGAACACCGGCCCGGTCGTGGAAACGCGGGCGGGATCGTATGCGGCCTGCAGCTCCGCGAGCGTGAACACCTCGCGCCCGTCCGGCATGCTGTGCCCCATCAACGCGAGGAAGTTCAGCAGCGCCTCGGGCAGGTAGCCGTTCTCCTTGTACCAGATCAGCGACGTGGGGTTCTTGCGCTTGCTGATCTTCGTGCGGTCGGCGTTGCGCAACAGCGGCATGTGACGGAAGCGGGGAATCTCCCAGCCGAACGCCTCGTAGAGAAGGATGTGTTTCGGCGTGCTCGCGATCCACTCCTCGGCGCGGATCACCTCGTTGACGTCCATCAGGTGGTCGTCCACGACGTTCGCGAGGTGGTAGGTGGGATAGCCGTCCGACTTCAGGAGGACCTGGTCGTCGATCGTCTTGCCGTCGATCTCGATCGGCCCGCGCAACTCGTCGTGGAAGCGGACGACGCGGTCCTTGGGGACCTTCAGGCGGACGACGTAAGGCACCCCGTCGTCGAGTCGACGCGCGATGTCCTCGGGCAGGAGGCCCCGGCAGAACCCGTCGTAGCCGGGCGGCTCCTTGCGCGCCCGCTGCTGGTGGCGCATCTCCGTCAGGCGCTCCTCGGAGCAGAAACAGCGGTATGCCGCGCCTCGCTCGAGAAGGAGGTCGGCGTGCTGCCGGTAGATCGCCGTGCGTTCGCTCTGACGGTACGGGCCGTTCGGGCCGCCGATGTCCGGCCCCTCGTCGTAGTCGAGGCCGAGCCACCGCAGGCTCTCGATGATCTGCGCCTCCGACGTCGGGTCGTAGCGCGTCTGATCGGTGTCCTCGATCCGCAGGATGAACCGCCCTCCGGTGGCGCGTGCCGCGAGGCGATCGAACAGCGCGATGTACGCCGTTCCGACGTGGGGATCCCCGGTCGGGCTCGGCGCGACGCGGGTGACGGCGGGCGTGGACATGGCGGACTCCGGTCGAGGCGGCGCGCCATGCTACGTTCCGGCCTCCGGGTCGCCTCCGCGTGCCCGTGCCGGGCAGCCCATGCACCACGACATCGACGAACGCAGCCTGGATGACTCGCCGCCGCCCATCGAAGGAGGCGTCATCGCGGGTCGCGCCGAGGACTTCGAGGGCCTGCCGCTGGTCGGCGTTCGGGTCGAGGCCGCGGCATCGGGCGACGAGCGGAGCCTCGACGCGCTGCCGGTGATGACCGACGGCGAAGGCGCGTTTCGCCTGGAGGGCCTCGTCGCGCCCCGCTACGACCTGCGGTTCGCGATGGGCACCGTGAAGGCACGCGTGCTCGACGTTCCCGTCGGCCGACTCGACCTGACCGTGCGCCTCGCGCGTCCTCAGGGGTTCGTGGTCGATGCGCGCGTTCGCGTTGGGGAGTCCCCGCCCGACGTGCTGCACCTCGTCCTCGAGCGCCACGGGCGTGAGGGCTTCGTGCGCGAGCACGTCGGGCGGTCGCTCCGAAAGCGCCTTCTGCTCTGGAACCTTCGCCCGGGCACGTATCGCCTGCTGGCGTGGGGGCCGCCGTATCGGCCCGTCGTCGTCGACGCGATCGATGTCCGCGACGGCGAACCCGCGCGCGAGGTCGTGCTCGACCTGGCCGCACGCGGGTCGCGGATCGAGGGACGCCTGCTCGGGCCCGACGACCGGCCGACGGGAGGTTGGCTGACGTGGCGGGAGGAAGCCGAGGGCGATCCGCTGCCGCCGCCGCTGCGAAGCCTCGCCGTCGATGACGACGGGACGTGGCGCATCGACGGGCTGCCGCCCGCACGGTACGTCGTCTCGGCGGCCACGTGCGACGGCGCGCTTGCGTCCGAGGCCGTCGATGCGACGGTCGCCGCCTCGTCGATCGACCTGCGCGCGCGTTGACTCCCTGGACTACGGGAGCGCGAGCCGCATCACGACGCCGGAGGTGCCGGTCGGTGACGCGGTGTCGGCACCGAGCACGTACAGTTCGCCGCCTTCGTCCTCGCCGAAGCCGAGGAGCACGCGGCCGAAGCCGGTCGGCGACCCGTCGATCCCCATCGTCAGGCGCGTGAACGCGAAGGGCCCGGTCGTCGGTGCGTGGAACAGCGTTCCCGACGGGCCGAAGTCGCGGCTGAAGTCGCCGAACACGTAGTGACCGAACAGCGCGGGGATCGCGCCGCCGCGATAGACGTGCCCGCCGACGATCGCGAGACCCTCCGCGTGGTCGTACACGAGCACGGGATCGAGCAGCGGCTCGCCGCCGTCACCGACGGTGGGACAGGATGGAGGCGGCGAGTTCGGAGCGAACGGGTCGAAGCACGAGAACCCCTCGCGTCGCGCCCAACCGTAGTTGCCCCCGGCGACGACGAGGTTGACCTCCTCGAACCCGTTCTGTCCGACATCGGCCACGATCAGCGCGTTCGTGCCGCCCGGGCCGTCATCGAACGAGAAGCGATACGGGTTGCGCAAACCGAAGGCGAGCACCTCGTCCGCGCCCGGTGCACCCACGAAGGGGTTGTCCGGCGGAATCGCGTAGGCGAGGCCCATCGCCGGTGGCGCGTCCACGTCGAGGCGAAGGATCTTTCCGAGCACCGTGTCGCGGTTCTGCCCGTTGCCGATCGGGCCGTGCGACGGCGGGGCGTCGGCGAGGCCGTCGTGCGCGCCGCCGCCGTCGCCGAGGCCGAAGACGAGGCGGCCGTCGGGATCGAACGCGACATGTCCGCCGTTGTGGTTGAACTGCGGCTTGTCGACGACCAGCAGCACGATCTCCGACGCGGGATCGGCGACGTCGTTCGTGGTCGGATCGCCGGTCACGTGGAACTCGGCGAGCACCTCGCTGTGGCAGCCGCGCGAGGTGCCGAAGCACGGCTCGCCCATGACGCCAGCCCGCGGGGTGCTGTAGCGCACGAAGAAGCGTCCGTTGGTCGCGAACGCGGGATGGAACGCGAGGCCGAGCAGGCCGCGCTCGTCGAATCCGGCGTTCAGGGCCGGGATCGACGCGGTCAGATCGAGGAACGGTGCCGCGAGCAGCGTTCCCGTGGCGTCGATCACGCGGATCCGACCGATCTGCTCGACGACGAACCGGCGCCCGGATCCGTCGCCCGCGTGCGTCAGCATCACCGGCGCGGTGAGGCCGGATGCGATCGGCTCCAGCGCGACCGTGATCGGCGACGGCGGCGGGGGCCCGCCGCCGCCTCCTCCCCCGCACGCGACGAGGAACCCGCAGACGAGCGCGAACGCATGGCGACGCATGGCGATCTCCCGAGGGGACGCCGGGCCGCGCGGCCCGGCGTCCGTGGTCCGAGGGGTGCGACTACTGGAGGATGACGATCTGGATCGTGGCCTGCGTGCTGCCGGCCGAGTTCGTCGCGGTGACCGTGTAGTCCTGAAGGTCGCTCAACGTGGTCGGCGCTCCCGTGATGACGCCCGTCGTGGTGTTCAGCGTGACGCCGGGCGGCAGGTCGGGGCTCACCGAGTAGGACGCGATCGCACCGCCGTCCGCGCTCGGCGTCATCGTCGGGAACGTGTTCCCGGTGACGTAGCCGATCGCCGGCGTGTTCGTGTAGGCGAGGTTCGACGGCGCGCCGAGCGGCGTCGTGATCGCGATGACGACCTGGGTGTTGCCGGCCGAATTGCTCGCCGTGATCGTGTAGTTCGTCTGGGTCGTGACGACGGTCGGCCTGCCAGTGATGATGCCGGTGGACGTGCTGAACGAGAGACCGGCAGGAAGGGCCGGGTTGATCGACCAAGACTGCACGGTGCCCGTGACGGTCGGCTCGTTCGCATCGATGTCGTACCCGGTCGGGTACGAGGCGGGACTCGACGCGTACGAGAGGGACGACGGCGGGTCGAGTCCGCTGACGACCTCGAGCACGATCGTCGCCTGGGTGCTTCCCGAGTCGTTCGTCGCCGTCACCGTGTAGGACGCCTCGTCGGCGAGTTCGGTCGGCGTGCCGGAGAGCACGCCCGTCGAGGTGTCCAACGCGAGTCCCGCCGGGAGATCCGGCGAGATCGCATACGACGCGATCGTGCCGCCCGTGCTCGACGGCGTGTTCGCCGTGATGGCCTCGTCGAGGACGTACGAGACGGGCGTCGCGTACGTGAGACCCGCCGGGGGCGCCAGCAGGACCGTGATCGAGACGATCGAATGGGCGCTGCCCGCTCCGTTCATCGCGGTGACGGTGAAGTCCGTCTGCGCGATCGGCTCGGTGGGCGTGCCCGAGAGTATGCCGGTGACCTGGTTCAGGACGAGCCCGGTCGGCAACGGCGGCGAGATCGACCACGACGTCACGGCGCCGCCCGAGACCGTCGGCGTGTTCGGCGTGATCGCGATCGTCGTCGTGTAGGTCGGCGCGGGGTCGGCGTAGACCAGCCCGCCCGGCGGCACATCGCCCGAGAGCAGCACGCACTGTCCGCGCGCGAGCCCGTTCGGCGCGGCGATCGAGTGGAGGTTGACGTAGAAGCCGGCCGGATACGCCATCAGGCGGGCGAAGGTCCGGCCCGTCAGGCTCGTCGAGCCGGTGATGAAGGCTCCTGACACCTGGCGGTCGGCGGCCGCCCCGAGGTCGATCAGCACCGGCCCGTCCGTGCCCGCGGCCCCGTTGTGGATGTGGACCTGGGTGATGTCGCCGGCCGTCGGGTTGGTCACCTGGATGGAGTACGAACAGTGGAAGATGTCCGTGAACGTCAGCGGGTTCAGGACCGCCGCCGCCGCGGGGTCGATGACGTTCGTCTCCTCCGCGCCGGAGAGGGACGCGAAGAACGAGACGGGCTCCTGGCCGAGTTGTCCCCGCACGAGACCGTTCGGCGCGATCGGTGCGCGGAGGTCCACGTAGAACGCGGCCGGATTCGCCAGGAGTCGCACGAACTGGTTCGGCGTGAGGGCGAACGTGCCTTCGGCCGAGAACGTCGGCGCGCTGACCGCGTAGTCGTCGCCGGATCGCAGGTCGACGACGACCAGGCCGTCGACGCCCGGACCACCCTCGCGAACGGCCGCGCCGTTCACCGCGCTGATCGCGTAGTCGAACTGGCTGGGCGGAACGGGGGGCATGGCGAGATGGACACGACCCCGCGTCGACGTCTCGAGTTGGATCGTCGCGCCACCCCGGACCGCCGGATCGACGATCGTCGTGACGGCATCGCCTCGCAGGGGCGACCAGAGGTGCTGCGGCTCCTGCCCGAGTTGGCCTCGCGCGAGTCCGTCCGGCGCGGCGGGGCCGGCGATCGTCACGTGATACGCGGACGGATCGATCATGAGGCGCGTGAGCACGTCCAGCGGAACGGTCGCCTGATCGGAGAGCGTGCCCGCCGCCGGATTCGCCGTCGCGTTCTCGGCGTCGAGGTCGAACAGGACGGAACCGTCGATGCCGGGTCCTCCCTCGACGATGGCCGCCGTCGTCACCTGCGCGAGATCCGGCAGGCCGACCGCGAGTTCCCAGGCGAGCGAGCCATCGACGTTCAACGTCATCGCCACGGCGGCCCTGGCGTCGGGATGCGCGATGATCGTCTCCTCGCCGCCCCGCAACACGGCCCAGACCGAGAGCGACTCGAGAGCGACCAGCTGCGCGCGCACGAGCCCACCCGGCGCTCCGGCCGTGTGCAGGTCGACGTAGAAGGCCGACGGATCGTCGGCGAGATCGTTCGCGACATCCGGAGGGACGAACAGCGTGTCGTTCGCACTGCGGGTGGACGGATCGAAGAGCGCTCCGTTCGAGAGCAGATCGAGTTCGATCGCGCCGTCCGTGCCGGCGGCGCCGCGGTGGATGTGGGCGCCGTCGATCGAGGCGACCCACGCCGCTTCCCCCGTGGCGGCGAACACGATGCGCCCGTCGCTGCGGACTTCCATCGCGACCGCGCCGCGCGCGTCCGGATCGACGATCACGGTCGGTTGCGTGCCGAGCAGCACGGCGCCGACGCGAGCGATCACCTGCGGCGTAGGTGCCGGTCTGCCGCCACCACCGCCGCCGCCACCGCATGCGGCGAACATCGAGAGGGCCGCGGCGACCATGCCGAGCCCGCACCACTTCCGGAGATTCATGGAACGTCCTTTCGCCGCGACGCGCGGCGCGTGCGTTCCGTGACCCAGCCCCGGGCCACCTCGCGATGCGATGCATGCGCAAGGCGGACACAATGTGGATGCATGGTGGCAATCGCGCAAGGGGCCCGAAGTCCCGATCCGATCGGGACGATGTTCCCGGGTCGCGGACGGACGGGAGACGGTCCGATCGTCTCCCGTTGCTAGGCGCGTTTCCTTTTGGGCCTACTCTCGGGTCGGTGTCTCGATCGCCCCCCCCGTCCGATCCCGACGCGGCGCTCTGCGCCGCGGCGGCCAAGACCTGCGCCTGCCTGCACGTCCGGATGGCGGCGCGCAGCGTCACGCGCTTCTTCGACGAGGCGTTGCAGCCGGCGGGTTTGCGGTCGACCCAGTTCGTCGTGCTCGCCGGCATCCGCGCCCACGGCGAGTTGACGTTGCCCCGACTCGCCTCCGCGGTGTCGCTCGATCGAAGCGCCCTGACCCGCGCGCTCCGTCCGATGGAAGAGGCGGGCTGGGTCCGCACGCGCCAGGGGCGGACCGGGCGCGCGCACACGGTGTCGTTGACGACGGCGGGCAAGCGCCTCGTCTCGAAGGCGATCCCCTACTGGGGGAGGGCGCAGGGGGAGTTGACCGAGGCTCTCGCGCCGACGCCGTGGGATCGACTGCGCGAGGGGATCGACGAGGTCGCCGCCGCCGCCGATCGCCTCATGTCGGGCGAGGAGCGGGAACCTCGGGGCGAGTGACGTCGCAGACGCCGACCTCTCCGCCGACCCGAACCGGGCGACGGGCGCCGAGGGGATCGAGCAACGCGGGTGGCGCGACGAGGAGGATCACGGTCGATCCGAGTTCGAAGCGCCCGAGTTCCTCGCCGCGGATCCCGACCGGCGCCGGGGAGGGCGTCAGGTCGAGCACCATGCCGCGTCGGCGGTCGTGTTCCTTCCGATTCGTGGCCAACTCCGCAAACGCAAGCCGGATCGAACCGACGTCGAGCGCGCCCACCGCGACGAAGGCGAATGCAGGGCCGTCGCCGTCCCTGCCGATCCGCCCGCGCACGACGACGCGTTCGTTGACCGCGAACAGGCGCGGCACCGACGCGACCGCACCCGCGTTCACCGGCCAGAGGTCGCCGGGTATGTGGCGCACGCTCGCCACCCTCGCGTCGAACGGCCAGTGGAAGCGGTGGTAGTCACCCGGCGCGAGGTAGACGACCAGGTACGTGCCGCCCTCGAACACGGCCTCGCTCGTACCGTCGCCGAGCAGGTCGCCGACCCGATACGAGATCCCCTTCGCCTGGACGAGCGTGCCGGTCTCGATCGTCCCGGTCGCCGCGACGCGGCCGTCGGCGGGGGACACGATCGCCGCGGGATCGTCCGGCATGGGCCGCGCGTCGGCCCGCAGGGCGCGGGTGAAGAAGTCCACGAAGCTCGCGTAGTCGGCGAGGGGACGCGCCATCTCGTCGCGGCGCACGCCGTACGCGCGGGCGTACAGCGACAGGCACGGGGTCAGCAACCGCCGCGGCGGTCGCCGTCGCGCGAGGCGACCCACCCATCGCGACACGCCCCGCCGCGGAAGGAGCCGCAGCCACAGCGGCGGCCTGGCGGGGCGCCGCGAAGCCGTCCCCGTCTCGCTCATCGCCGCCGCTCCCGGAGCCGGTCCAAGGTCTCGCGGCGAACGTCGATGGTGCCGTCGCCGACGCCGAGTCGCACGTTGGGCTTGTTCGAGCCGTGGAAGTCGCTGCCTCCGGAGGGGACGAGGTCGAGGGCCGCCGCCAGGTCGCGGTAGCGCGCGCGGTACGTCCCGTCGTGGCTGGGGTGATCGACCTCGATCCCGGCAAGACCGATCTCGCGCCAGCGTCCGATGACGCGTCGCTCTCGGGCGACCGACCCGAAGTCGATCTGCCGCGGATGCGCGAGCACCGCAACGCCGCGCGCATCGACGATGCGCTCGATGACGACCTCGGGGGAGGGCGCCTCGATCGGGACGTGGGCGGGGCCGCCGTCGCGCAGGTAGCGCGCGAACGCATCGCGCACGTCATCGACGTGACCCCGTCGGACCAGCGCCGCGGCGATGTGCGGACGCGCGATCAGGGGGCCCTGCGCGATCTCGTCGACCTCCTCGCGCGAGACGCCCACGCCGAGGCGTTCGAGGCGCTTCAGGATCTCTCCGGTGCGCTCGTCCCGCGCGCGACGGATCCCGTGCAGGAGATCGCCGAGCGCGTCGTCGCCGGGACTCATCTCGTAGGCCAGCACGTGCACCGCGCCGCTCGGCAGCTGCGCGGTGATCTCGCACCCGAGGATGGCCTCGATGCCGAGCGCGCGCGCGGCGTCGCTCGCCTCGATCCAGCCGGCGATCGTGTCGTGGTCGGTGATCGCGAGCGCGGCGAGCCCGACCTCACGGGCATGCGTGACGAGTTCGGCCGGCGTCATCGTGCCGTCCGAACAGGTCGTGTGCGCGTGCAGATCGATGCGATCCGTCATAGGAAGCCGCTCCGCTCGCGCCCCGCGCGCCAGGCGTCGTCCGAGCCGTCGGCCGCCGCGAACGAAATGCCGACCTCGCGTGCGGCGCGCACGAGGTCACCGTGTCGATCGATCGATCGCACCCGGTGTGCGACGTCGGCGAGGGGGACGTCCGTCATCGCCGCGCCGCGCAACGCGACCATCCTCCCGGTCCGGCCGGCCGCGACGAGTTCGATCGCATGCGCCCCCATGCGCGTCGCGAGCACGCGGTCGAACGGCGACGGCGTCCCCCCGCGCTGGACGTGCCCGAGGACGACCGGCCGAACCTCGAGGTCGGAGATCGAGGCGATCTCCTCGGTGAGCCGGAACGCGATCCCGCCGAGACGACGAAGGCGCGCTTCGTCGGGCGTGCCCTCCTGCCAGACGTTCTCGCCGTCGGGACGGACGGCGCCTTCGGACACGACCACGATCGAGAAGCGCCGGCCGAGCCGCGCGCGGAGTGCGACGTGCTCGACGATGCGCCGCGGGTCGTACGGAATCTCCGGGATCAGGACCACCTCCGCGCCCGACGCGAGACCCCCGTGCAGCGCGATCCAGCCGGTGTGTCGACCCATCACCTCGACGAGCATCACACGGTGGTGGCTCTCGGCGGTCGTGTAGAGGCGGTCGATGGCCTCCGCCACGACCCCGACCGCCGTGTCGAACCCGAACGTGCGATCCGTGCCGAGCAGGTCGTTGTCGATCGTCTTCGGCACGCCGACCACCGGGACGCCCTGCTCGGCGAGGCGCAACGCCATCGTCTGGGTCCCGTCGCCGCCGACCGTGATCAGCGCATCGATGCGTCGGGCGCGCATCGCCTCGGCGACGACCGCGCTGCGATCGACCTCGCCGCCGGAGGCGTCCTTCACACGGAAGATGTCGAGGCGATTGCTCGCGCCGAGGATGGTGCCGCCGCGCGGAAGGATTCCGGCGATGTCGTCGCGGCCGAGTCGGAAGAGACCGCCGTCGTCCGGCGCGAGGAAGCCTTCGATCCCGTCGCGAACGCCGTAGACCTCCCAGCCGTGGACGTTGACGGCCGACTTGACCACCGCGCGGATCACCGCGTTCAGTCCGGGGCAGTCGCCGCCGCCGGTGAGGATCGCGATGCGGCGCGGGTCGTGGCGCGGGAAGGACGCGGCGGTCATCGTGGGTCGTCTCCGCGGCGGTCGAAGAACGCGAGGCGTACGCCCCAGGATCGGTCGAACAGCACCGGACCGGCGACGTTGTATCGGTCGCCGAGCCCGATGTCCCAGCGGCGTTCGAGTTCCGCGCGGACGAATCGGAACGCCTCGTCGGGATCCTTCGTCTCCTCGTGGGCGAGCACGAGCACGACGCGCCTGGCCGCGGCGAGGCGGTCGGCATGCGCCTCGAGCGCCTCGAGCCACAGCGCCGGGTCGTCGCCGCGCGCCATCTCGATCAGTGGAAGCCGGCCGCGGTCGTAGGGCGCCCAGCCGAGTCGCGCGTACCACGGGTACGCGATCACGAGGTCGCCCTGGGCCGGATCGGTGCGCTCGGCCGCGTAGCGGACCGCCTGACGCCAGGGCTCCTTCCCGAAGGGGTGACCGTGGTGCAAGAAGGCGAGGGGTGCGTCGGGGGCGGTGCCGAGCACCGCGGGGATCGCCGCGCCGTCCAGCGTCCCCGCGCTCCCCCGCGGCGTGAGGAGGAGCGGCGCGCCGTGAAACGCGACGTTCCCTCCGATGAGGAGCACGATCAGGCTCAATCCGAGGGTCGGGCGCCAGCGGGCGGCCGCCTCGCGCGCACCGAGCAGCGCGACGAGGAGAACCCACGGGCCGAGGAACACCAGGTAACGCTCGTGGATGAGTTGGAAGCCGGCGAGGTGCGCCGCGAAGGTGCAGCCGATCGGTACGAGCACGTTCGCCCCGACGATCGATGCGGTGCCGGGACGGCGGCCGAGCGCACGAACCCCCGCGACGAGCGACGGCACCCACAACAGCATCGTCAGTACGACCCACACGGCCTCGTCGGCGAACACCGCGTCCGGGCCGGCCTCCTGGCGCGGACGGTCGATCACGACGAGCCCGGGGCCGACGCCGATCCGCCAGAGGACATAGCCGAGTCGCAGGAACGGATCGTGCGACTCGCCGGTGGAGATGCGTTCGTAGTGGGTCGCGAACCACAGGAACCACGGCACGAACAGGAGGCCGGCCGCGATCGTCGCGACCACGATCGGCCGCGACCGGAGCCGCGGCGTGCGGTGGCGCCCGCGCCACGCCAGGAACAGCGCGTGGGCGGGGTGGGCGAGGACCGGCCACAGCCCGAAGTAGTGCGTGTGCAACGTCAGCGCGCCGAGCAGCGCGTAGCCGACGAGCCAACGACGGCGGCCGTCGTCGAGCCAGCCGAGATAGAGGAGGGAGAGGCCGAGCGCTTCGAGCACGAGCAGCGCATACATGCGCGCCTCCTGCGCGTACTCGGTCAGGTACGGCGAGACCGCGACGAAGCCGGCGAAGAGGAGCGCGGTGACCTCGGACGAGGGGGTCCCCGGACGCGCGGGCTCGAAACCACCGCGGCGGGGCGTCGTCTCGGGTGATAGCAGTCGCCGAGCGAGGCGCCATGCGAGGACCACGGTCGCGACGCCGCAGATCGCGGCGGGCCAGCGCAGGTCCGCGGTGTCGTTGCCGAACACCGCGACCCACGCCCTCGTGACGAGCCACCAGACGGGGGGATGGTTCGCCTCGGCGAACAGGGTGTCCGACCACGTCGGCAGCATCACCCAGCACCAGGTCGCGCCTTCGTCGAGCCAGAAGGAGTGGGCGCCGAGCGCGACGCAGCGCAGCAGGACCGCCGCGAAGAGCGCGTGGATCAGGAGGCGCGGGACCTTCATCCGCGAATGGAACCACCCGGCAAGTACCCTGTCCACGCGGACCCGCGCGGAGCGTTTCGGAATGCCACGCGGGTGCGGTACGGAGCCGCCGCCCGCCCCGGGGGGGCGAGGATGGGGGTCAAGACCGCGCCCCGGGCGTTCGATGAAGGAATCGACGTGGGATTCGGTCGGGAGCGCCACGCTTGGCCAAGGACCCCCTGGACTCGGTCGTCGCCACCTTCCGTTACCTCTTCGCCGACACGCAGGACCTGGTGCTGTTGCTGAGGTCGGATCGTGCCGTCGAGGCGGCCAACCCCGCCTACCTCGAAGGCGTGCGGCTGGCGGCGGTCGGTGAGGACTACATGCGGACCGTCGCGCCGCACGGACGCGAACGGGTGCTGACCGCCCTCGTCCGAGCCGCCGGAGGCGACGAGGTTGCCGTGTCGGTGCCCCACGAGACCGCCGACGGAGACGCGATCGTCTGCGAGTACCGCTTCTTCCCCGCGGAGGGCGGGCGGGTCGCGGGCATCGGGCGAGTCCGGAACGGGTCGGGGCCGGACTCGGAGACCTTCGAGCGGACGCGCGCCGAACTGCGCGCGAAGAACCGGATGCTCGACGAGATCCAGCTCGAGCTGACCCAGGTGCCGTTCATCGATCCGGTGACCGGCGTGTGGAACCGTCTGCAGGTCCTCGAGCGGCTGACGGCGGAGTGGAGCCGTTGCGAGCGGTACGGCCACGCGATCAGCGTGCTGCTCATCGACGTCGAGGCGCTCGGCGCGGTCCGCGCGACCGACGGGCGCGAGACCGCAGATCGGATGCTGCGCGTCGTCGCGCGTCGCATCAAGGGCATCGTTCGCGACCACGACATCGTCGGCCGCTACGGCGACGACTCGTTCGTCGTCGTCGACGTGCAATCGAACGACAACGGCGCGCGATTCCTCGCGCAGCGCCTGCGCGCGGGGATCTCCGATCAGCCGCTCGTCGTCGACCACGAGGCCACGCACCTCACGGTGCGGGTCGGGGCCGCGACGAACGGCTCGGAAGGCGTCGAGATCCTCGAAGACCTGTTCGTGGTCGCGGAGCGCGCCCTCGAACGGGCCCGCTCGGCCGACAGCGGCTTCCACGTCGCCGACAACATCGTCGTGTAGGGAGCGCGTGCGGCGCGGCGTGAGCCGCGCTCGAGGCCACGACGTCGGCGCTACTCGGGCCACTCCACCTTCGTCGTGAACTGGCTGTAGTCGAGTCGTTCGCGACGGTCCCATCCGCCGTCTGCGACGAGGAAGACGCCGCCGGACTCGGTCGCCTGCAAGCGTCCCTTGACGACGACGTAGTCGAGCGGGCGGACGCCGGAGTCCTCGGCGGCCACCGGTGCGCCGCGCGCGTCGTGCAACTCGACCGCGATCGTGCCGGCGCGGACCAATTCGGGATCGGTGCAGCAGTAATCCCACGGCGTCGGGCAGCCCTCGTCCAACGCGCACCACTTGAGGGACGCATCGATCAGCTTGAACGCGGCAAAGCCCCGGGTCACGTCCTTCACCCGCCCGGCGACGACGACCTCGTCACCCGCGCTGCGTGCCCGCGCCTCGACGACGCTGAGCGGCGTGTCGGCCGCGACCTTTCGCAGGAACGGCGAACCGGCCTCGGCCGATGCGGGTTGCGCGGTCCCGGCTTGGGTTGCGGACGTGGCGGCGGAGTCCGACGTCGTCGGCGTGGTGGTCTCGCCGCACGCGGCGATGGCGACGGCGAGCGGGGCGAGAAGCGAAAGAAGGCGAGAGGAGCACGGCATCAGACACGACCTCCGATGGCCTCGGGAAGCGACATGCGGACCGCGCGCAGGGCTGGAACCAATCCGCCGAGCAAGCCCGCTCCCAGCGCGGCGCCGAGGCCCAGGAGCCGCACGCCGGGAGAAAGATCCAGGAAGAACGCACCCATCGGGAAGCGCACGGGGACGTCGTCGAAGGCGCCCGCCAGCGCGAAGCCGATCAGGCCGCCGAGGGCGGCGACGAGGATCGCCTCGACGAGGAGCGCCATCACGATCGACGTCGAGCCGAAGCCGAGCGACCGCAGCGTCCCGAGTTCCCGCGTGCGCGCGAGCACCGCCGCGAACATCGCGTTCGCGCAGGCGAACGAGCCGCCCAGGAGGACGAGGAGCGCCATCACCCAGAGCAGCCCGGTGATCGGCGAAAGCGTCTTCTCGAGCGTCGCGTAGAGCTCCTTCTCCTCCACGATCGACACCTCGAACGACGTCGCGTTCCGCATCGCGTAGAGCCGGGCGTCGGCGACGCGTTCGGGCGACTCGAGCCGCGCGACCACGCACGACACGTCCACGCGGTTGTTCGCGAGGAGGACGTCGTCGAGACGTCCCCACAGCTCGGCCTCGTACATCGTGCCCGGCGCCGCGAAGCGACCGACGATCGTCCACGGGCGGCCCTCGAGCACCACATGGCGACCGATGGCGAACTCGGCCTCGTTCTGACCGAGGCGCACATGCGCGAGGCGTCCGGCGATCAGTTCGTACGGCTCCGCCGGCTCGCGGCCCTCGATCAACGTGACCCGATCGTGAACGAGGAACGCGGCGGGCGTCACGCCGCGCACGAGCCCCACGTCGTCGTCGCGGCGGGTTGCGGTGTGCAACTCGACCGACACCGCGCGCTGATCGCCGATGCGGCGCACGCCCGGCAGACCTGCCGCCGCCGCCTCGGCCGCGCCGCGCGGAATCGCCGAGCGCACCATGTCGTGTTCGCCCGTCGTGCCGACGAGGTAGATCACGTCCCCCGAGACCGCGCCCTCGGCCGTCTCCGCGAGGCCCCGCGCGAAACCCGCCATCAGCACGACCAGCAACGTCGTCAGCGCGAAGCCCGCGACGGTCAGCGTGGTGCGGCCCTTCATGCGGCCGAGATTGCGCAGCGGGTAGCCGAGCGGAATCACCCGGCCTCCTTCACCGACGCGGCCAGCGGCCGCCGCAGCATCCCGACGATCGATCCGAGGCTCGCGACGAGCCCCACGCCGATCGCGACGAGCGCGACCGTCCAGGCGGTCTGAAGGCTCGGCGCGATGTCGATGCCCCAGCCCTCGATCCCCAGCGTCAGCGGATGGATCGTCAACCAAGTCGCCACCGCGCCGGCGCCGAGCAGCGCGCCGAACAGGCTCAGCACGACGCCCTCGGTCGCGAGCAGCGCGGCGAGCAGCGGACGTGGTGCGCCGACCGTCTCGATCGTGCCGAGCTCGGCGCGGCGCGTCCACGCGCTGATCGACACGGTGTTCCCGAGGACGAGCACGACGACGGCCACGGCCAGGACGCCGAGGATCCGCGCGAACCGAACGACCTCCGCAATCTCACCGACGGCCGACTGGACGAAGGCCTGCATCGACTTCGTCTCGGTGGGTTGCTGGGCCGTCCGAAAGCGTTCGTCGATCGCCGACGCGACCGCCACCGGGTCGGCGCCGTCCTTCAGCCGGACGAAGAACTCCGTCGCGATGCCCTGCTGCTTGCGCGCGCGTTGGAGCTGCTCGAGGCGGACGAACGCGATGTTGTCGACCCCCGAGCCGGCGCCTTCGACGATTCCCTTCACCTCGACGTCCACCATCGAAAGGCGCACGCGATCACCGACCTTCAGATTGCGTCGGGCCGCGAGGCGCCGGCCGACGAGCGCTCCGTCGGTGCTCGACTTGAACGCATCGACGCTGCCCGCGAGGACGTCGATCTCGTGGATGGCGTCCACGCGCGCGGGATCGACGCCGTGCAGCGCGATCAGGTCGAGGTTGCTCTTGCACGAGTTGATGTAGAGCAGCGTCGGAAGGACCTCGGCCACGCCGTCGACGGCTCGGATCTCCGGCTCGTAGCGCATCGGCAGGAGCGACGTGAGGGGACAGAAGCGGCTCGACTGAAACACGACGAGAACCTGCTGTCCCGAGGCCTGCCCGAGCCGATGCACGCCCTGATCGAGCAGCAGCACGAACGTGAAGAGGCCCAGCGCGAGCGCGGTCCCGAGCACGGTGAGCGCCGAGCGCACGCGCGCCCGCTGCACCGTGCGCCGGACGTACCGAAGCAGACGTAGGAACGGCCTCATGCGACGGGCTCCGCGAGCGGCGACGTCCGCTCGTCCGACGTGATCCGGCCCTTCTCGAGGTGGACCACGCGCGACGCCGCCGCGGCGGCGCGCGGGTCATGGGTGACGAGGATCAGCGTCCAGCCGAAGCGGCGGTGCAGCGCGGCCAGGAGCGCGAGGACGGCGTCGGCGGCCTTCGCGTCGAGGTTGCCGGTCGGCTCGTCGGCGAGCAAGAGGGTCGGACCCGCGACGATCGCGCGGGCGAGCGCGACACGCTGCTGCTGGCCGCCGCTCATCTGGCGGGGCAGATGCGCCGCGCGATCGGCGAGCCCGACCGCTTCCAGCGCGACGCCGACCTTCCGGTCGCGCGTGGCGCGATCGTCGTCGGTGAGGAGCAACGGGAGTTCGACGTTCTCCCACGCGGTCAGGACCGGTACGAGGTTGTACTGCTGGAAGACGTACCCGACGTGGCGGTTGCGCCAACGCGCGAGCCGTCGGGACGACAGCGTCGCCACGTCCACGTCGCCGACGACGACCCGGCCCGCCGTCGGCCGGTCGATGCCGGCGATCAGGTGGAGCAGCGTCGTCTTGCCGCTCCCGCTCGGACCCATCAGCGCGACGAAGTCGCCGCGATGCACGTCGAGGTCGAGATGGTCGAGCGGCGTCACGTCCTCGCCCTTCGAGGGGAACGTCTTCGTCACGTCCTCGACGCGGACGAGCAGGTCGTCGTTCGGCTTCACGGTTGGACCTCCACGCGGGCACCGTCCTTCAGGCCGGTCGGGCGCCGCACGACCTTCGACGAACGACCGAGCCCGCCGACGACGCGTGCGCGCCCGTCCCGGGTCTCGAGCACCTCGACCGTGACGCGTCGCGCACGGCGTGCCGCCGGGTCGTGCAGGAACACGGTGCCGTCGAGGACGGCGTCGGCGGGGATCCAGAACGTCTCGCGCCGCTGCGCGTCCTCCGTCGTCGTGGCGGTCTCTTCGCTCGGCGCGACGTCGAAGCGGGCGCGACAGAGCATCTCGGGTCGCACCGCGTCGGGGGGATCGATCAGCGCCACCTTGACCTGCAACGTGTTCTTGTTGAGGTCGGCCTCTCGCACGAGGCGCGCCACCGTGCCGCGGAGCGGCGGACCGGAGAGGCCCTCTACGGCGATCTCGGCCTTCGTGCCGGTCGCGATCCCACCCACCGACGCGAGCGGCACGTCGATGCGCGCCTGGAGTTGCGACGGCACGTACAGCGCGCAGAGCGTCCCGGTCATGCGGTTCAGCGAGCCGCTCGCGCTCGGTTCGCCCGCGTCCGTGAACTCGCCGCCCGGTCCGACGACAGCGCCGGGCGCCGCCTCGAGGCGCAACACGCGCCCCGTGATCGGCGCGCGCACGGACAGATGCTCGACGTTCCCGGCCGCCACTGCCTCGCGAACGGCGACCTCGGCGAGGGCCGCGGTCGCCGCGGCGAGGGCCGCGCGGGCTCGCTCGACCTCGCCGGTCAGCGCCCGCGGATCGGCCACACCCTCCCGCGCGACCTCGACGACCGCCCGAGCCGTGCGGATCTCGACCTCGGCCCGTTCGAGGGCGGCGACCCGATCGCGCACGCGGGCCTCGGCCTCGGCGTGGGCCGCGAGGGCGCGTTCGTGCGCGATCGGCTGGAGCCCGCCACCCGTGGCGATTCGTTCCTGGGCGACCAGGTCGATCTTGGCGGCGTCCCGTGCCGCCTCGGCGATCCGCACCGCCTCGACCGCGACGTTCCTCTCGGCTTCGGCGGCGGCGAGGCGGCCGACGACCTCCACGAGTCGCGCGCGAGGCTCGAGGAGGTGGTCGCGTACGGCGGTGGCCACCTCGAGCGCGGTGCGCGCCTCGGCTTCGGCCGCGCGGGCGACCTCGAGCGCGGCCGCGGCGAGTTTCGCCTCGTTCTCGATGGCGACGTTGCGCAACGTCGCGATCATCGTCACGCCGGCTTCGACATCGTCACCCTCCACGACACCGAGCTTCTCGACGATGCCCTCGACCAGCGGACGCACACTGACGGGCCACGGCGCGGCCTCGACCCAACCCTGCGCCTCGACGACCCGCCCGCGCGGCGATGCACCTCGACTCGGGTCGGCGGGCTCCACCTGGGCGATCTCCACGCGGGCGGGGGGAAACAGCAGCGGTTCGAGGGCGATCCACGCGACGCCGAGCACGCCCACGAGGAGCACGATCGCCGCGATCCGCGCACCGCGCCGTCGCGGTCGCGCGGCGGGTTGGGATCGCTGCAACACATCGAGGCGATCCGTCACGGAGTGGGGGTCGCTCATCGCCGCACCTCCTCGGCCGTCGGCCAACCGGCCGCGATCGCGGCCTTCACGCGCATGCGCGCCGCATCGACCCGCGCCTCCCGCACCTCGCGCCACAGCATCGCGCGGCGCGCTTCCGTCTCGATCCACGGCGTCAACGCGTCGGGCGTGGTCTCCAAGCGAGCGCGTTCGGCCGCGACGACCGCCGTCATCGCGCGCAGGTCGGCTTCGATCCCTCGCACGCGCAGCGCGGCGACCTCGGCGTCGCGCGCCGCGGACGCGGCCTCGGCGAGGGCGGCGTGGACGCCTTCCTCGAGGCGCCGCGCGACCGCGTCGCGACGACGACGTGCGAACGCCACCTTGCGTGGCGCATCGAGGGGGATCGAGACCATGATCGATTGCAGCGGCCGGAACGGATCGAACTCACCCATCACCCGGATCCCGAGTTCGGGCCACTGCTCCTGCGCGGCCACCCGCAATGCGCGATCGGCGACCTCGAGCGCGGCGACGCGCCGGAGGAGATCGCCGCGCGCGAGCAGCAACGCCTCGGGCGGGGCCTTTCCGACCGGCGGCCAGGGCTCCTCCGGGGCGACGGGCACGACATCGGCGGCCGGGCTGGCGCCGACCAGAACGCTGATCGCCTCGCGGGCGCGGCGCACTTCGATCGCGCGGATCGCTCGTTCGACCTCCAACGAGGCGGCGATCCCCTCGACCGCCGTGCCGAGCGCGTCGGTCAGATACCCCCCCTCGGCCCACACGGTGACGTCGGGGGCGACGGGAGGTGCTTCGAGGCGGTCGAGCGCGGCGCACACGGCGTAGGCCTCGGCGAGTTCGCCGACTCGCGCACGGGCTCGCTCGTGAACGAGGACCCGGGCCTCGTCGCGCATCGCCCGTGCCAGCGCGATCCGCGCGCCGCGCGGACCCAGGCCGAGAAGGGAGAGGACCTCGGCACCGACCTCGAGTTCGAGGACGTGCCGCCCGTGGGTCTTCATCTCGCCGTCAATGCGGACGCTCGAGGGATCGAGATCGATGGATGCGGCCTCGGCGCGGAGCGCCACGAGTTCCGGGTGTTCCGCGACGAGGCGGCGCACCGCGTCGTCGAAGCGAAGCTCGCCCTGGGGCGGCACGCCGAGCGCGGCGCGCGCGGCGGGCGGATCGAGCGGCGCAGTGCGCAACGCGCCTCGGGCCGGGGATCGCGCGCAGGCCGCGAACGAGAGCAGCAGGACGACGACGAACGAAGCGCGAATCACGAAACGGACCCTCCACGACGGGGCCTGCGAGACGGCCGTGCGAAGGATCGAACGGCGATCCTTCGCGTCGTGGGACGGTCAGGCGAGCAGGACGACGCCGCGACGAACCTCGTCGGGCGGTGGCGGCAACGCGACCCGCTCCTCCGCGCGGCCGATCGGGCGCGGCACCTCGACGGGATCGAACGGGGTCGTCGTCAGGAACCGCGGCGCGTCGGAGACGGCGATCGGCGGGAGATCGCGCGCGGCCTCGGGCGCAAGGCCCATCCCGTGGGCCCGACGCGGGCACGGACAGCGCGGCGCGGTCGGCTTCGACGGCTCGCCGTCGCGCGCGTCGCCGTGGGGCACCGGATCGCAACAGCAGCAAACCGCCGTCGCCTCCTCCATCGGGCAGGTCGCGGCGTCGGTCGCCGCAGCGTCGGTGGGCGCGGTCGTCGGCGAGGCCTCCAGCACCCGAGCCCAGACGCAGGGGCAGCCCGCCACCGTGACGAGCAGCAGCGCGACGAGCGCGAAGACGGTGGCGCGGGGCGGACGCACGACCCAGAGCATACACCGTCGCGCCAGGGCGACGTCACAAGCGGGTCTTGGGGGGATGGTCAGCGCGGCAAATCGCTCGGCGAGACGGGGCTCCCGGTGGTGACCGCGGCGTGGAGGGCCGCGAGACGGCGGCGGACCCCCGGATCGCGGGCGGACGTCGCCCCGTCATGAAGTCGGCCCAGGTGGCAGGCCGCTTCGTCGTGCGCACCGTCGGCCCGGGCGCGCTCCGCGGCGCCGACGAGGGCACGGCCGAGATCGAACAACACGGTCTCGCTCGCCTGCTCGCGCCGCGCCAGACGTTCGAACGCGTCGAGCAGATGGGCGCGCTCCTCGGGCGCGCCGGCGTCGCGCACGGCGGTCGCCCACGCGGAGGCCAGCGCCGCGACACGCGCCGCGCTCGCATCGGGCGGATGGGCTCCACCCTCGAGGCGGGCGAGAACCTCGCGCGCCGCGTCCGTCTCACGTCGGGCGCGATGCACGACGTACCGACGCGCATCGAGCCAGGCGCCCATGTCGTCCCGGCGAGCCGTGTCGTCGCCGAAGCCGGCCAGACGCTTCGTCGCGGTGTCGAGGTGGGCCAGCGCGTCATCCCGCCCGCTCTCGGCCTCATGGACCGCGACGGCGCCGAGCATCCGCACGAACGCGGCACGCTCCGCCGGCGAGGCGTCCGCACGGTCCACGATCGGCTCGGCGCGCGAACGGAGGGCGGCCGCCTCCGCGACGAGATCCCCCTCGAGGACGCGCTCGTGCGCGCGTTCGAGCACGCCGAGGTACGCGCCCCGCTCTTCGGCGAGCGAGTCCTCGACGCGGGCGAGTTCGTCCAGACGCTCCAGCGAGCGACGGGCGAGCGAATCGTCGTCGATGTCCAACGCCGCCTCGAACGTCGCCGCCCAGGCCAGCGCACGCAGGCGGCGCCGCTCGACGTCGTCTCGATCCTGCTCCGTGATCGCCTCGACGTCGTGGAGCATCGTCGCCGCACCGTCCAGATCGCCGCGGCCCCAGGCGTAGGTGACGGCGCGCACGAGGCCGTCGAGGTGCAGGCGATCGACCGCGCGCGAGGCGTTCGGGCGGGTCGCGACGTCCCGCAGGACGCGCAGTGCCTGGGACACCCACTCGGGTTCGTCGATCGCGATGCCGTCGGCCAGCCGATCGCGCCACGCTTCGGCGAGCGCGTCGAGCGATGCGGCAGGCGCACGATCGTCGTTCGCGAGATCCGTCAGTCGCTGCAGAACCCGGGTCGCCTCGTCGTACCGTCCCGCCGCGCCGAGCTCGGCGTGACGGACGCGCAACGCGGCCGGGTCGGACGGTAGGTCGTCCTCTTCGCCGCATCCGGCGAACGCCATGGCGAATGCGAAGAGGACCCCGCCCAGCGCGCGGCCGATCGGACGACGACACGTCATGAGGGGCGCTTCCTACGGGAGCCCGAGTTGGAGACGCGCTTCCTCGGTCAGCATGTCCTTCGTCCAGGGCGGATCCCAGACGAGTTCGACCTCGGCCGCGTCGATGCCGTCGAGTTCGAGCAGGCGGAACTGCACCTCGCCCGGAAGGCTGCCCGCCACCGGGCAAGCCGGGCTGGTCAGCGTCATCCGCACGCGGACCGTGCGCGCCTCGGCATCCACGTCGACGCCGTACACGAGCCCGAGGTCGTAGATGTTCACCGGGATCTCCGGATCGAACACCGTGCGCAGGGCGTCGATGACGCGATCCTCGAGCGGCTTCACGAGGAGCTTCGTCAGGATCCGCGCGCCGTCCGAGGCCGGCGCGGGCTCGGCCGGCTCCGCGCGTTCGGCCGGCTTGGTCGGCACGGGCGGTCCGGGCGGTTCGGCGGGAAGGCGTTCTTCGGGGTGCATCACGACCTCGTCATTCGGTGGTGACCGCTTCGCTCCGGCGTTCGATGGCGGCCATCACCGTGTGCCATGCCAGCGTCGCGCACTTCACGCGCATCGGAAACTCGCTGACGCCGGCGAACACCGCGAGCTTTCCGAGTTCCTCTTCGACCGCGGGATCGCTGCGGCCGGTGACGAGGTCGTGGAATCGTTCAAACAGCGGTTCCACCTCGTCGAGGCGCCGTCCGAGAAGCGCCTCCGTCATCAGGCTCGCCGACGCCGTGGAGATCGCGCACCCGACGCCCTCGAACCGGACGTCCACGATCCGATCGCCGTCGAGCGCGAGTTCGACGGTCAGCTCGTCGCCGCAGAGCGGATTGTGGCCCTCTGCGCGACGGTCGGCGCGCTCGATCCGTCCGAAGTTCCGCGGTTGGCGACCGTGATCCAGGATCACCTCCTGGTAGAGATCGCGCAGATCGCTCACGGGAACACCTCGCGCACCTTCTGCAGCGCCGCGACGAGCGCGTCGCACTCGTCGAACGTGGTGTAGACGGCGAACGACGCCCGCGCGGTGGCGGGAACGCCGTACCGCTCCATCACGGGCTGCGCGCAGTGATGGCCGGTGCGGATGGCGACGCCCTCGTAGTCGAGAATCGTGCCGATGTCGTGCGGATGGACGCCGTCCATCGTGAACGAGATGACGCCGGTCTTCTCCGGCGCGGTTCCGATGATCCGCAGGCCCTTCACCTGCTCGAGGAGCATCGAGCTGGCGCGCCGGACCAGTGCCCGCTCGTGTTCGCCGATGCGATCGGCCCCGATCGCGGCGACGTGATCGAGTGCCGCGGCGAGACCGATCGCGCCGGTGATGTTCGGTGTGCCGGCCTCGAAGCGGGCCGGCGGATCGGCCCACGTGGAGCCGGAGAACGACACGGTGCGAATCATCTCGCCGCCGCCCTGGTACGGGGGCCAGGACGCCAGGAGGTCGGCGCGCGCGTAGAGCGCGCCGATGCCGGTCGGGCCGTAGACCTTGTGTCCGCTGAACGCGTAGACGTCGGCGCCGAGCCGTTGCACGTCGATCGACAGCCGCGGCGCGGCCTGGGCGCCGTCCACGACCGAGATGGCGCCGACCGCGCGCGCCTTCGCGCAGAGCTCCGCGACGGGGTTGATCGTGCCGAGCGCGTTGCTGACGTGCGTGAAGGCGAAGACCGCGACCCGATCGTCGAGCAGGCGGTCCACCGCGTCGAGGTCGAGCGACCCGTCATCGAGCAACGGCACGACGCGCAGCGTCGCCCCCGAGGCCTCGCAGGCGAGTTGCCAGGGGACGATGTTGCTGTGGTGTTCCATGCCCGTCAGCAGGACGACCCGCGAAGCGTCGAGGCGGGTGCGGGCGAGACACGACGCGGCGAGATTCAGCCCCTCGGTCGTGCCGCGGACGAACACGATCTCGCCGTTCGACCGGGCGTTGACGAACGCCCGAACGGTCGCCCGAGCCGCTTCGAACCGCTGCGTGGCCTCCTGGCTCAGGCGATGGACCCCGCGATGCACGTTCGCGTTGTGCCAGGTCGCCTGCTCCCGCTCGGCGTCGAGCACGACCAGCGGCTTGTGGGTCGTCGCCGCGTTGTCGAGGTAGACGAGGGGACGGCCGTGGACGGTCCGCTCGAGGGCGGGGTACTGCGCGCGCAGGGCCCGAAGGTCGAGGTCGAGCGGGTTGGCCGAGAGGCTCGATCCGGTTCCGTTCACGGGCTCACCTCCGGATCCCCCGTCGCCGCATGGGAACCGCTGAGACGCTCGGCGAGGAGGCGATGCACGTCCTGCGCGAGGGCCTCGTGGTCGATCGCGGTGACGATCTCTTCCGCGAACGCGTGGATCAGCAGAGAGCGGGCACGATCGCCGGAAACGGCGCGCGAGCGCAGGTAGAAGAGCGCCTCCTCGTCGATCTGGCCGACCGTGGCGCCGTGCGCGCACTGCACGTCGTCGGCGTGGATCTCCAACTGCGGGCGCGTGTTCACGCGCGCGCCCTCGGCGAGGAGCAGGGCGTGGTGGGCCTGGCGCGCCTCGGTGCGCTGGGCGTCGGGGTGGACGACGACGCGACCGGTGAACGCGCCGCGTGATCGATCGTCGAGGATCCCCTTGACGGTCTGGCGGCTCGTTCCGCCCACGCAGCGGTGATCGACGACGGCGTGGGTGTCGGCGTGGTCCGATCCCCGCAGGACGTACAGGCCGGAGAGTTCGGACGAGGCGCTGGGCTCGACCAGGTCGACGTGGATCGCGTGGCGATGCGTCGCGCCGCCGAAGGTGACATCGACCAGCCGATACGATCCGCCCGAGCGGACGCGCGCGGCGGTCGTGCCGAGGTGCCGCGCCGACCGACCCTGGAGTTGGAGGCGCAGGTGGACGATGCGCGCCCCCGGCGCGAGATCGATCTCGGTCGTCGCGGCGACGAGCGAGGGCCCCTCGGCGTCAGCCAGGAACACCTCGACGAGGAACGCCTCGGCGTTCTCGCCGACCTCGGCGAACAGCCTCGGGTACGTCGAGGCTTCGCCGGCCACGCCGTCGGGCGCCGTCGAGTGCACGACGAGCAGCGGTCCCACGGCTCGGCTGCCGGCGGGGATGCGGACGCCGAGCCCGTCCACGAAGCGCGCGTCGTTCAGCGCCGCGAACGCCGAGTCGCGCGTCGCGGCGAGGCGCCCGACCGGCACGTCGTCGAGCGAGGTGAGTCGACCGAGCCACGCCCCGCCGTGCTTGGCGAGCCACGAGTCCACACGGCTTCGCGCGAGATCGAGGCGGCCGTTGACGAGGACCGCCACGGGGGCGAAGGGCGAGAGATGCAACCGCTCGTCCGGAAGTGGCGCGGCGCCGCGCGGCGGACCGGCGCGGCGCGCGAAGGGCGTGCGAAGCGGTCGCTGGTCGGTGTAGAGGAAGTCCTCGTCGACGGACGACGGGAGCCCCAGGGCGCCGAGGCGCGCGACCGCCTCGCTCGCCAGGCTCGCCCGCCACCCGGGCGCGCCCGCGGGCGGCGCCTCCGAGGCGAGCGACGCGAGCAAGGTCGCGTCGAGCCGGGACGCGCTCGCCGTGGTCATCGCGCCGCCTCGGCGGGGAGGTCGAGCCAGCCGTAGCCCTTCTCCTCGAGCTCGAGCGCGAGCGCGGCGTCCCCGGATCGCGCGATGCGACCGGCGGCGAGCACGTGGACGACGTTCGGCACCAGGTGATCGAGCAATCGCTGGTAGTGCGTGATCACCAGGAACGCGCGATCGGGCGAGCGGATCGCATTGACGCCGTCGGCGACCACCTTCAGCGCATCGATATCGAGACCGGAGTCGGTTTCGTCGAGCACCGCAAGGCGCGGTTCGAGCACGAGCATCTGCAGCACCTCGTTGCGCTTCTTCTCGCCGCCGCTGAACCCCTCGTTGACCGAACGGTTGAGCATCGCAGAATCCATGCCGAGGCGCGTCGCGTGCTGGCGTGCGATCTTGAGGAAGTCCATGGCGTCGAGCGGGGCGAGGCCTCGATGCACGCGGATCGCGTTGAGCCCTTCGCGCAGCAGCTTGCTGTTGCTGACGCCGGGGATCTCGATCGGGTACTGGAACGCGAGGAACACGCCCTCGCGCGCCCGTTCCTCGGGATCGAGAGCGAGCAGGTCCCGGCCGAGGTAGCGCACCGTGCCGGCCGTCACCTCGACCGAGGGGTGGCCCGCGAGCACCTTGGCGAGCGTGCTCTTGCCCGAGCCGTTCGGTCCCATCACCGCATGCAGTTCGCCCGCCGGCACGACGAGGTCGAGGCCGTTGAGTATCGGCTTGTCGCCGATCCGTGCCGAAAGTCCGTGAATCTCGAGCATGGCTCCTTCGCTCTCTCCTCGCGTCAACCGACCGTGCCTTCGAGGCTCAGTCCGAGAAGCTTTTGCGCCTCGACCGCGAACTCCATGGGGAGTTCGCGGAAGACTTCCTTGCAGAACCCGTTGACGATCATGTTCACGGCGTCCTCGGGCGAGAGCCCGCGCTGCCGCAGGTAGAAGATCTGGTCCTCGCCGATCTTGCTCGTGCTGGCTTCGTGCTCGACGCGGGCGGTCGGATTGCGCACGTCGATCACGGGCACGGTGTGCGCACCGCATCGGTCCCCGAGCAGCAGCGAATCGCACTGCGAGTAGTTGCGCGCGCCCACCGCACCGGGCAGCATCCGCACGAGGCCGCGGTAGGTGTTCTGGCTACGACCGGCGGAGATGCCCTTGCTGACGATCGTGCTGCGGGTGTTGCGGCCGATGTGGATCATCTTCGTGCCGGTGTCGGCCTGCTGGAAGTTGTTCGTCAGCGCGACGCTGTGGAACTCGCCGATCGAGTCGTCGCCCTGGAGGATGCAGCTCGGGTACTTCCACGTGATCGCCGAGCCGGTCTCGACCTGCGTCCAGGAGATCTTCGACGCGCGCCCGCGGCAGGCGCCGCGCTTGGTGACGAAGTTGTAGATGCCGCCACGTCCTTCGCGGTCGCCGGGGTACCAGTTCTGGACGGTGCTGTACTTGATCTCTGCGCCGTCGAGCGCGACGAGTTCGACGACGGCCGCGTGCAGCTGATTGGAGTCCCGCTTCGGCGCTGTGCAGCCCTCGAGGTAGCTGACGTAGGCGCCTTCGTCGGCGACGATCAGCGTGCGTTCGAACTGACCGGTGTCGGCGGCGTTGATCCGGAAGTACGTGCTGAGCTCCATCGGGCAGCGCACGCCCTTCGGGACGTAGACGAACGAACCGTCGGAGAACACGGCGCTGTTCAGCGCCGCGAAGAAGTTGTCGTTCGTCGGGACGACCGAGCCGAGGTAGCGGCGAACGAGATCCGGATGCTCGCGCGTGGCCTCGTTGAACGAACAGAACACGATGCCGAGCGCGGCGAGCTTGTCCTTGAACGTCGTCGCGACGCTGACGCTGTCGAACACGGCGTCGACCGCGACGCCCGCCAGCGCGGCCTGCTCTTTCAGCGGGATCCCGAGCTTCGCGTACGCGGCGAGCAGTTCAGGATCGACCTCGTCGAGGCTCTTCGGGCGGTCGGCGGCCGACTTCGGCGCGGAGTACACGCGGATCGCCTGATAGTCGATCGGGGGGTAGTGAACCGCCGCCCAGGTCGGCTCCCGCATCGACTGCCAGGTCGCCAGCGCCTTGAGTCGCCACGCGAGCAACCATTCGGGCTCGTGCTTCTTCGCGGAGAGAAGGCGGACCGCGTCCTCGTCGATGCCGGGCGGCAGGGTGTCGGCCTCGACGTCGGTGACGAAGCCCCACTCGTAGTCGCGCGCGGCGATCGTTTTCAGGTCGCGGTTGGGCTCGTCCTGAACGTCCGGCAGGGGGAGATCGGGAGGGTTCATACGACGGACTCCGGAGCGGTCGCGACGGGCTCGGCGACCATGTCCTCGAGCGTGATCGCCGTCAGCGCGGCCACGAGCGCGGCGTTGATGCGATTCCACGTCGGGCGCGTCGTGCAGATCGACTCGATCGCGCAGTCGGAGTCGCGGTCGATGCAGTCGGTCAACGCCAGGGGACCGTCGAGCGCTCGCAGCAGATCGGCGACGGAGATGGTCGAGGCGGGGCGAGCGAGGCGGTAGCCGCCGCGAACGCCGCGCGAGGAGACGAGCAACGAACTCGACGCGAGTTGGCGCAGCAACTTGCTCACGGTCGGCGCCGGGAGGCCGGTCTGCTGCGCGAGCCCGGTCGCGGACACGAGCGGAACCGGTGCGTCCTTGGTGAGTCGCCGGTGGCGCGCCTCGGACTGGGCGAACCAGGTCATCAGCAGGATGCCGTAGTCGGCAAGGCGGGTGACGCGGATCATGGGGCTCCGAAGAAAGCAGACCAAATCGGTCGGCTTTGATTTTAGCGCCCCGAGGCCGCGCGCGAAGCCGATCCGCGGAGCGGGGAACGCTTTGTCCGGATCAGCGCCAGGTCGTTTCGTCGGCGCGGACCCAGCCTCCGCCGTGGCGGCCCGCGGGATCGTGATGGGTCCAGTGCACGAACGCGCCGTGCTCGCCCATCTCGTACTGGCCGTGGTACTCGAATTCGTCGCCGACCTTCAGCGGAAGCCGGGGCGCCAGGTCGATGTTGTGGCTCAGTTTGACCGTGAGGTCGGGTCCGGCGCGGAAGAGGAGGCGTTGGTGCCGCGGAGGGGCGAGGTCATCGGCGAGCAACCGCCACACCTTGGCGCGGCCCGTGACCCAGACCCCGTTCCGCCCGTCGCGCCAGGCGCGGAGGATCTCCGTGTGGTCCTCGCCCGCGGGGACCGTCTGCTTCGGGGGACTCGCCGTGCCCCTCGCGCCGTGGTGCTGCTGCAGCCACCAGACCGCGAGCGCGACGAGGACGGTCAGGCCGGCGGCGATAGGGCGGCGCAGGGATCGGCTCATCGGACGGCCAGGGTACGGGACGGGCGTGTCGGGATACGGTCCGCGTCCGGAGGTGCCGTGCCCCGCCGTCCCCGCTACCGCCCGAGCGCCCTCGAGGGTCTGCTCGTCGTCGACAAGCCCCTCGGCTGGACGTCGATGGACGTCGTGCGTCGCGTCCGCAAAGCCGCCGGATTCGTGAAGACCGGACACGCCGGCACGCTCGATCCGCTCGCGACGGGCGTCGTCGTCTGCTGCATCGGACGCGCGACGCGGGCCGTGGAGTCGCTGATGGCCTCGACGAAGCGCTACGAGGCCGTCATCGACCTGTCGGCGTTCACGGCCACCGACGACCGCGAGGGCGAGCGGGAGGACGTCGCGATCGATCGGCCCCCGACCGAGGCCGCGGTCGATGCCGCCCTCGCCTCGTTCGTCGGCGACGTCGAGCAGTCGCCTCCGGCGTACAGCGCGATCCACGTCGAGGGCCGACGTGCCTACGCGCTCGCGAGGGCCGGAGCCGCGCCCGAACTCGCGCCGCGCCCGGTGCACGTCGAGTCGATCCGGCGTCTGCGGTACGAGTTCCCCGAGCTCGCGATCGAGGTCGTCTGCGGCAAGGGCTTCTACGTTCGCGCGCTCGCCCGGGATCTCGGGCGAGCGCTCGGAACGGGCGGTCATCTCGCCTCGCTGCGGCGCACCTCGGTCGGGCCGTACACGTTGGAGCGGGCCGTCTCGCCCGAGCGCCTCCTCGCGTCGATCACGGCCGACGATCTGTTGCCGACTCCTCCTCTCGCGTAGCGCGACCCGGCCTGGATCGGCACCCCGGAACGTTCGCGACATCGCAATCTGCCCTCCATGACCACTTGGGGTACCCTTGACCCGCGGCCGGCCGGGGGGCGGTCGAGAGGGGCATGGGAGGCACGCGCAGCCGATGGCGACCATCCTCGTGGTGGACGACGAAGCCACCGTCCGCAATGTGGCCATGCGGATCCTGGAACGCATCGGCGGCTTCAAGGCCGTCGGGGCACCGGACGGCGCGGCCGCGCTGGCGATGCTCGCTGCCGATCCGGCAACGATCGATCTGGTCGTCGTAGACCTGTCGATGCCCGGGCTCGACGGCGCGGCGACGATCGAGGGCATGAGGGCGGTGCGCCCCGACCTACCCGCGATCCTGACGAGCGGCTACGGCGAGGACGAGACGCTCGCCCGCTGCACCTTCGAGCCGCGCCCCGGCTTCCTCGGGAAGCCGTACAACCCCGACGGACTCGTCACGGCGGTGCAGCAGATGCTGGATCGCGGCGCGGCCTGATCTCCGCCGATCCGCAAAGCGCATCGTCCGGGGGGCCGATGCCCCCCGGACCACGACCGGCCGCGATGTCCTCGCCGGACGGTCGGCGATCAGAACTCGATGACCAGCTGCATGTTCGTTTCGAACGGCCGGAAGATCTCGTCCGGCTGCGGCAGCGAGAGCACCTTCGCCGTGAGTTCCTCGGGCTTGGACTCGAGCCACTTCGGCACGATCGAGCCGGAGTCGGCCGTCTCGGCGAGGGCGGCGATCGCTTTGCGGCTCTTCTCCCGGACGGTGATCACGTCGCCGACCCGCACCTGGCACGAGGGACGGTCGACCTTGCGGCCGTTCACGAAGATGTGGCCGTGCACGACGATCTGCCGCGCCTGCCAGATCGTGCGCGCGAATGCGCAGCGACGGACGACGTTGTCGAGACGCCGCTCGAGCAACTCGTTCAACTTGTCGCCGGTGTTGGCGCTGGTGCGCTGCGCCTCGGCCATGTAGCGGCGGAACTGCTTGTCCGACACGTGATAGAAGAAGGCGAGCTTCTGCTTCTCGCGAAGGCGGTCGCCGTAGATCGTGCTCTTGCGACGGCGGCTGAAGCCGTGGACGCCCGGTCCGCGGTCCAGGTCGGCCTTCATGTGCTTCGTCGTGTCGGAGATCGCCGCGCGAACGCGCTTGCTCTTCTTGACCTTCGGTCCGGTGTAACGACCCATGGGTTCTGCTCTTTCGATCGTTCCGGACCCTCTGCGGGCGCCGTCGGGGCGCGGCCCGTGGAGGACCGGCCGACGGCGGCTTCGAGCGGGAGCGCCCGAAGCACCGGCGAGCCGCGCAAGGTAGCCCGGTGGCCGGTGCCGGGCCACCTGGGCGTAGAGTGCTCCGGATGATGTCCACGAGCGCCGCGCGCGAGCCGACCGAAGCGCCGGGCGAGACGGCGATCCCCCCGGGCGTCGCGCCGAAGCCGTGGCGTCTGTGGTGGCTCGGCGCTGCCCTCTCGGCGATCTGGGCGGGGATCACGCTCGTGGACCGGGTCGCCGGGGATGCCGCGCCGCGCGGAACCCGCGGCGTTGCGCTCGCGGCCTGGATCTCGGAGGATCTCGCGCGTGCCCACCCGGCCACGTTCGGGAGGTTCCGGCCGTTCGCCGCCGGGGATCGCGTCGATCGAGCCGATCCACCCCTCGGGCCGGAGGGGATCGAGGCCGGGCTCGTCCGCATTCGCGATGTCGCACCGCCCGAGGCGCGCGCGGCGATCGAGGCGCTCTGGCTCGCGTACGCGAGCGGAGCCGATGCGGGCCGACGCGCGTGGTCCGAGCGGGGCGAGGCCCCGCTCGATCCGGCCCTCGTCATGGAGGTCGAGCGTCGCCTTCAGGCGTCCGATCGCTGAGCGAGGTCGTGCGCGTTCAGGGGATCTTCGGCTTTGCGGATGTGCGGCTTCGCCGATCGGGGGCGCTCAGGCCGCCGTGTCGGGCTTGGGTGGGGAACCACACGTCGCCCTCCACGGCGGCCTTCCGCTCCCCGCCTACGAACCCGGTCCGGCGGTGAACACGAAGGAAGGGCATGCCCTTGGCGGATTGGATCGCCATCGGGTGTGCGGGGAGGGAGATTGCGGGGCCTGAACGGGTGCAGGATCGTCTGGGCACCCTCGGCGAGGACCTCCGGCAAGAGCGTCATGCATCGCCTCCAAAGGGGAAGCGGGGCGGAGGTCGAGGCGAGCCGCCGCGTCGATTGGCGCCGACGAAGGCCGGGGCCTTCATCCCGATCAGATTTCTGCCCGAAGTCTTGTTCTCTTCGTCCACTCCCATCGCATGCCGAGAATGCTCCCCGGCTCCCCGGCTCCCCGGCTCCCCGGCTCCCCGGCTCCCCGGCTTCTAAACTGCCGTCGTCGCCTCGCGAGGCGTCCCCGCACGTGGCAATCCGCCTTTCGCCTTGCGGCCCGCCTCCGCCGATCGGGGCGGGCATGAGTG